>JABITN010000205.1 GCA_018700525.1 Opitutales bacterium | reverse complement strand
TTTCGTTTTGTTAGCCGGCTTCTTTGTTGCGAGTTGTAGCCGCCAATCCGATACGATTCGCAATGGACAGGGAGAGAGAAAACCTAACGTTGTGTTTATCCTCGTTGATGATCTAGGGAAGGAATGGGTAAGCGCTTATGGCGCGGATAATGTGGTGACGCCTAATATCGATGCTCTCGCCGCTACGGGTATGAAGTTTTCCAATGCATACGTCATGCCACAGTGCACGCCGACGCGTTTGAGCTTTATGACGGGACAGTATCCATACCGCCATGGATGGGTGAATCATTGGGACGTGCCGCGTTGGGGTGGTGGTTGTAGCTATGACTGGAAACGCAACCCAAGTTTGGCACGAGTGATGAAGGATGCCGGTTACGCAACCGCCGTCGCTGGAAAGTGGCAAGTGAACGACTTTCGGGTTCAGCCCGAAGCGATGGTTGATATCGGTTTCGATGAATATTGCATGTGGACCGGGGGCGAAGGCAATAACCCTCCGAGTGACGAGCGCTATTGGGATCCGTATATTCACACTAAGGAAGGTAGCCGAACGTACGAAGACGCTTATGGGCCGGATGTATTTACGGAGTTTCTTTTGGATTTCATAGAGGATAATAAAGACGGACCGTTCTTCGCCTATTTCCCAATGGTGCTGACGCATGTTCCTTTGGTTACCACTCCAGATCAGCAAAACGCTTCGAGCGATATGGATAAGCACCTGGCCATGGTCGACTACACGGATAAGATTTTGGGTCGATTCGTTGACAAGCTCGATGAACTGAAAATTCGGGACAATACGATTATTGTTTGGGTAACTGATAATGGAACGGACACTACAATCACCGGAAGTTTGAATGGACGTGAAGTTGTTGGTCAAAAAGCCAGTACGGCAGAGGCTGGTTTGTGCGTACCGTTTATCGTTAATTGTCCCGGTCTTGTCCCGCAAGGCGTAGAAACAGACGGTCTCACGGACGTTACGGATTTGTTGCCGACATTTGCGGAACTGGGAGGAGGAACCTTGCAAGAAGGTTATGTGTACGATGGCAAGTCGATCGCCAGTCACATTCTTGGGAAAAACGACGACACGCAACGCTCGTGGATCCTTGGCATGGGCGGGCAGAATAATGCGAAATTGACCGATGCCGGAGTCGAGAATCAATTCGTTTTCAGAGATCGAGTTTTGCGGGAGAAACGTTTCAAGCTATATGTGAATCCGCAGCGGCAAGCGGAACGATTGGTCGACGTATTGGCGGACCCTGAAGAGACGACGAATTTGATCAATAGCTCGGACCCTGAGGCCCAAGCTGCCTTGGCTCGGTTAACGCCGCTTATCGCGACATTTCCTGAGCGCGATAATGATCCCATCTACACGCCGCTTCCTGAACGGGCCTGGGATGTTCCAATAACGGCAAAAAGCCAGGTCTGGAAACGGTAGGGCAGAGCGTCCCGCTCCGCCGCATTAGCAGTCAACTTAAGCCTTGGGAATAGAGGCCATTTGCAAAATCCACGCGAGTCCCTCGCGTAGCTTCGACGCAGCGCGGCGTGGTTTTCAGACGATTTTCAGTTTATGTTCTCCGCCGCATTAATTTAGTTCTGATATGCGGCTGAGCGTGACGCTCTGCGCTAGCTTGATCAGGATACGGTTATTACGCAATGAGGGCGCGCGATTCCGCTAGATGCTTCGGGATGGCTTTGCGGGGTTCTTTTGTGCCTTCGTATTCAAGCGTTATGTATCCGCGGTAGCGCGCTTTGCGTAGAATGTTTATGACGCGGCCTAGGTCGGAGTGGACTTTCTTTCCGTTGACGGGAATTTCGATTTTGATCTGCGCGTTGACAGTGTAGGGAGCGATCCGAGCGAGTCCGCATTAGGCGACCTGCTTTCCATCCATCCATATCGTATCTCTCTTAATCGTAAAATTTCGAGACTATGTTGACATAACTTGGGATTGTGATTTTCTAATATTAGGTTGGTTCGAAATCAGTTATACCAGCCGACTACCCCTGGTCCTAGATTAT
>JABITN010000202.1 GCA_018700525.1 Opitutales bacterium | reverse complement strand
GCCACCTGCTCGGACGATCCTGGCACCCTTCGCATAATACTCTTGCAGAGGGCTTTTTCGAGCCCTTCCTCCGACGAGTGATTTAACCCATTCTCGGAAGGGCTCAAAAAGCTGGAAATCATTGTGCGGGTAACCTACAAGAGCACGAAGGGTCGCGAAGATTGAAAGGGTTATGCTTGGTGATTAGATTGCCCAGTCTCTTTGGGAAATTAGTCGAGGACGAGAATGATTAAGGTTAGGATTTTTATGGGGGTAGGGAAGCGGCTTTTCGCTCAGGCACTAGGGCTTGGATTTGCGTTTTCTTTCGCTTTGCACGCGGCCGATCGGCCCAATGTTGTTCTGATCATCGCCGATGATATCTCGCCTGATTTCAGTTGTTTCGATGGACCGGTGAAAACGCCGGCCATTGATGGATTGGCTGCGGGAGGCGTCCTTTTCGAGAATGCCTATGTGACGGCGAGTTCTTGCAGTCCAAGTCGCTGCAGCATCATCACGGGTCGTTATCCGCATAATACGGGAGCTCCTGAGCTGCATATGGTTTTGCCGGAAGGGCAGTTTATGTTTCCGAAGGCTTTGAAGGACGCGGGGTACTACAGCGTGATGTCGGGCAAATGGCATATGGGTGAAGCGACTCGACCCGCTTTTGATGTCGTGGACGATGCACATTATCCAGAAGAACCGACGGGAGCGGCAAACTGGGTGCAGCATCTTCAGGAACGCCCGATGAATAAACCGTTCTTTATGTGGTTCGCAGCCTTCGATGCACACCGTCCTTGGGAGGCGGATACGGAAGAGACGCCACATGATGCGTCTAAGATCGTGGTGCCCGCTGGGGTGCCGGACACACCCATCGCTCGTGCGGACATGGCGAGCTATTACGACGAGGTGCGACGTTTCGATCGCTATGTGGGAGGTGTGGTGGAGGAACTCAAGACTCAGGGCGTCTACGAGAATACCGCCATCATTCTATTGGGCGACAATGGTCGCCCCTTTCCGAGGAGTAAGACGTCTTTGTATGATGACGGCATGAAGACGCCGTTGATCGTTCATTGGCCGGAGGGGAAGTTCAAGGTAGGGTCGCGGATTCAATCGCTGGTGAGCGCTATCGATATCGCTCCTGCTATTCTGGAGGTGGCTGGGCTTTCGGTGGCGCCGCAGGTTCAGGGCATTAGTTTTCTGCCGATTTGTCGCGAGCCTGAAGTTCAGACGCGGGAGATCCTTTTCGGCGAACGCAATTGGCATACGCAGCGATCCTGCGGGCGGATGGTTCGTTGCGGCGATTACGTGTATATGAGGGATTTTGTTCCTGGCAGCTACAGCTTTCAAATGGTGGATTCCGAAACCGCTTCCTATGTGGAGCTGCTTCGGTTGAAGGAAGAGGGGAAATTGCGCCCCGAGGAAGCGGAGGCGTTTTCGACGAAGCGAGCTAGGGAGAGGCTTTTCGATGTATCTAAGGATCCAAAACAGTTGAACAACTTGGCAGGAAATCCCGAAATGAACGGAACGATGGAACGCATGCGAGCGATGCTCGATACTTGGCAAGAGCGAACGGGCGATTCGATTCCGGCGATTGAAGACATGACGCCTGATCGCCATGATAGAGAGACCTATGAAAGATTGTTCCCAGGTATGCGACCACCTGAGGGAGTCGTTGCGGGGCAGGAGGCAGGAGCGACTGAGATAAATGACGCCGGACCGATTCGGTGAAAAAGTGAGAAGTATTTATGATGAGAAATGCATTTAAGATGAAACTCAAAGCGGGCTTTGAGGTGGAGTATAAGAAGCGGCACGATGAGATTTGGCCGGAATTGTCGGCGGAACTTTCGTCAGCCGGCGTATCCGATTACTCGATATTCCTAGATGAGGAGACCCTGACGCTTTCCGCGGTGCAGAAGTTGTCGGATAATCATACCTCGGACCAACTGCCGCGAACGGAGATCGTGAAGAAGTGGTGGGCTTACATGGGCGATATTATGGAAACCAATCCTGACAATTCGCCCGTATGCATTCCGCTGCAGGAAGTTTTTCATGCGGATTAGATAGCGGGATTTTTAATGGAACTTGCTGGAAGGATAAATGATGAAATCGATTCTAACTCTCATGGTGGCTAGCCTGATTTTTTGCGGCTGCTCGAACCAAAATGAAATGAAGAACAGTGCTGATCAAACCGCATTCGACCAAGCTTCCGAGGGGGCGTGGCAGGAGGCTTTTTCTGACTCTTGTACGGGCGATTGGAAGCCGCAGTGGTTTCTGGATGGTGAAGTCGGGACGGTGACGACTGGCTCGGAAGGCATGACGCTAACCGCTGGGTCCGAGTTTAAGAACGACGCCCATCATATGGTCCTTTGGACGAAGGATGTTTTTGAGGGCGATGTGAAAATCGAATACGACTACACGCGGCTCGATTCGGAAACGAACTGCGTCAACATTCTTTATATTCAGGTGACGGGCAGCGGCGAGGCTCCGTATTCGGAGGACATTACAGAGTGGAGCGAACTACGGCGCGTGCCAGCAATGCGCATGTACTTCGATCACATGAATGCCTATCACATTAGCTATGCGGCTTTCCCGAATGATGAAGATACTACTCAGTACATTCGAGCGCGTCGCTATATGCCGAACGCGACCGGCCTAGAGGGATCGGACCTGGAACCGGACTATTTTCCGGAAGGGCTTTTCGAGACGGGCGTGCCGCACAAGATTACGGTGATCAAACGGGATAGGGAGGTTCTGATGCGTATTCAAAATTCGGACCAAGACTACTATTGTCATATGATGAACCCAAAGCTGCCGACCGTTGAAGCAGGGAGGGTCGGGTTACGTCACATGTTTACTCGTTCGGCGCTCTACAAAAATTTCAGGATCAGTACGGTTGAGGATTCGTAGGTGTTTGTTGATGATTTCCACGCCGCATACGCGTCGTAGCTACGTCGTGGGAGTTTATCGAAACGCTTTCCGGTAATTCAGTGGTGAGAGGTCGGTGCGTTGCTTAAAGAACCGGGAGAAGTAGAAGCTCGAATCGAAGCCGGTTTCTTCGGAGATTTGTTGTATACTTAAGGCGGTGTTGGTCAGAAGGGTTTGGGCTTTGCGGATACGGAGATCGAGCAGGTATTGATTGGGGGATAG
>JABITN010000200.1 GCA_018700525.1 Opitutales bacterium | reverse complement strand
CGGTTAGGGGACTGAAGAAGGAATGCGCTTTGAAATTGAATCAGTTGAAACCTTCGAATTTGGGCCAAGCTAGTCGAGTGAGTGGGGTGAATCCTGCGGATGTTAGCATTCTTATGGTGGCACTGGGTAAAATGTAAACTATTGATTGATAATGATTTAAAAAATAATTCATTGTTGAATGTTGCTGGATCGCAATATTTGAAGGTTTTCCGAACAGTCGTGAATCGAGATGGCAGGTGTAACGGAATTGTAACGCTTAGGCGGTTGCCATGAGGTTCTAATTGTTTTGGATGATGAGCTTTATAACTGCTAATCCAATGGAAGCTTTCGGACAGTCTAGGAAAATTTTGGTCGTTGATGATGAGTATGACGTAACTGAATTGCTCTGCTACAATCTGAGGCGTAGCGACTTTGCGGTGCGTAGCGTGAACGATCCGAGGCAGGCCTTGGAAGCTGCACGGGAGTTTGGACCGGACTTGATCGTACTCGATATTATGATGCCGGATCTAAGTGGATTGCAGGTCTGTCGGATGATTCGGCAAGAGGGAGCGTTGAAAGCGATTCCGATTATCTTCCTGAGCGCTAAGACTGAAGAAGGTGATCGCATAGAGGGCTTCGAGAACGGGGCTGACGATTATGTTTGTAAGCCATTTAGTCCTAAAGAATTGATGCTTAGAATTTTAGCTGTGTTAAAGCGTGCTGGTGAAGAGGTAGTAGAGGAGGGGGAGGCTAAGTTTCTGGAGGTTAATGGAATTAGCCTGGATATAGAGCATCACTGCGTCGAGGTGCGGCAATCGCCGATCGAATTGACGGCAACGGAGTTTCGTTTGCTTAAGTTACTCATGCAGGAACTGGGTAAGGTGCAAACTCGGGAGAAACTGCTTCACAAAGTTTGGAACTACGAAAATGACATCGAGACGCGGACGGTTGATACGCACATGCGACGTCTACGGGAAAAATTGGGTGAGGAAGCGTCTGTTCTTGAGACGGTCAGAGGGGTAGGCTATCGGATGATTAGAGGCCGGTAGTATTATGATAGTTGGCCAAAGCTTTTGATGTTCTACATTCTCCTCGCAGTAGCGACGGCTGCGGCTGTCTATTTCGCAACCAAGTATTTCAAGCAAAAGGCCGGGATCGGTTTGCTTTCGGAATCGTTGGCAATGCGTACGCCTATTTTGACGCATTCTCGAGAATTTCGAGGTACGAATGAAGGCTGGAGCTTGTTGTTGACTGAGCTGAATACGCTTCTCTCTGATATACAAAGACTTGATAAGCAGAGCAGCGATCGGTTGATGCAGATCGAAACGACCTTGGGAAGTATGCGAGAAGGGGTGCTTATCATTGATAAGAATAATTATATCCTATTGGCAAACAAAGTGTTACGAGACAGATTCCCCGCTTTGGCGAGCAATATTGGGGAACGTGTCGAGAGCGTCTTGCGTGGGTCGCAGTTTATGGAGTTCGTGGGCGTTGCGAAAACGAGCCAAGTAGAGGAGGGCAGGGTCTTGGCTTTTTCCGAAGGATCGAGGGCCATGTGGATGGAAGTGTCGGCTTCTCGATTGGATTTGATCGAAGAGAGTAATGCTCCTTGGTATCTCATTGTATTCCATGATGTTACGAAGCTTAAAGAGTTGGAGAGCATGCGGCAGCAGTTCGTGGCGAACGCATCGCATGAGTTGAAGACGCCAGTTTCAGTGATCAAAGGGTATGCGGAGACTTTGGTGGCGGATCATGCAACGATGGAAGAGGCGGATAGGAAGCGTTTTCTTAAGGTCGTTCAAAGTCATTCGGAACGTTTGTCATTATTGATCAACGATTTGCTGAGCCTTTCGCGATTGGAAAATACATCGCATGGGTTGGACTGGGCGAATTCGGATTTGTTTCGTTGGGTTCGAGAAGCTCGTTTCGAGTTGGCTCAAAGCCTAGAAGGCAAAGGAATAGACTTGGTTTTGGAATTGCCGGAGAAGGAGTTGGCGATTGCTCGTTTCGATGTATTGAAGATGCGGCAGGTACTCGATAATTTGATTGAGAATGCGAGCAAGTATTCGCCTTCCGGTGGCATCATTCGTCTGGGCGGGAGGCTTGGAAGCGACTATGGGGAGATCTGGGTTGCTGACGAAGGTCCTGGCGTACCGGAAGGCGAACTTTCGAAAATCTTCGGACGGTTCTATCGCGTCGATAAAGGACGTTCTCGGGATCGTGGCGGCACTGGGCTCGGTTTGAGTATCGTAAAGCACATCGTTGAATGCCATGAAGGGAGCGTTTGGGCTGAAAATGTTGCAGGGGAAGGACTTAAGGTTTCGGTTAGAATCCCATTGGCTCGTTAGACTTTTAGGCACGTTTTGATTGAAGCAGTGCAGAGCGACTAGATATCGGGAAGGCCCTGGTTATTGGGGGACCGCATCATTTCTTTCAGCAATGGGCTTGCATTCGTGCAGATTGAAGCTCTTTTGGGCCTCGTCTCTATTAATGGATTACGAGGAGCATATTCAGCGGGTCGAACGGCGCAAAGCTGCTTTGAAAGTAGAATTGTCCGTTAGTTTGGAAGGGCTCAGTTCGATTGTGTTGGAAATTGGCTGCGGCCATGGGCATTGGCTGACCGATTATGCTGCGAAGCACTCGAGCCAATTTTGCGTTGGAATCGATGTTATAAGGGATCGAATCGATCGATCGAATCGCAAGGCGGCTCGTGCAGGCTTGTCGAATATTCGTTTTATAAAAGTAGAAGCAGGGGAGTTTCTTGAATCGCTGCCGGAGGGAGTGGCGATCGAGTCGGTATTCGTGTTGTTCCCAGACCCGTGGCCCAAGAAACGGCACTGGAAAAACCGAATTATGAATTCAGATTTTCTGGATAGCCTAGCCAACCGTTGCAAAGAGAACGCTTGCTTGCATTTCAGAACCGATCATGAGGAGTATTTCGAATGGACGCAGGAGGTGCTTCCGTCGCTCGGTTCGTGGCATTTAGCCTCGGGAGTCGAGTGGCCATTCGAACGGGAAACCGTATTCCAAGCCAAGGTGGATTTCTATCAGTCGATGATTTTGGAGAAAACGTGAGAAGCGTCGGAACTTTCCCGTCGAGAGGTATCCATCAGCTGTAGATCGCGATGGCGATGATTTGCGTGCCGAGAGCCAAGGCGAGGAGAAATACGCAGAATAGATAGAAGGTATCGAAAGAGCGTTTTTTGGATGGATCCTTTTTGTTTTTATTGATCGAAGGGCTGGCGGGTACCGCTTTTCCGTCTTCTGAGTGGGCGTCGACTGGCTGATTCTCGGACATAGGCAAGTTTGCTGATAGAACCCGAATATTGTGACCTTTTTGGCTTCTGATATTAGTAATGGTTCTAACACCGACATTATTTACTACATTTTCAATTCATATCGAATAGAAATGCGTTTAGAGAGTTGACGCTTCCAAATTGATGTATCAACAAAACGTCTTCCAAAGCCACACTGCTGCAGAGATGCGAGTCACAAAGATATTTTCAGTTCTACTAGCCCTCGTCGGTGCTCAAGGAGCGTTGCCATTGGCGAACGCCGCATTATCGCCAAAAGCTTCACAAGTTGGCGAAGTGTTTGGCTTGCCCATCACGAACAGCATGATCACGAGCTGGGTCGTTGCTCTTCTAATAATAATAGTGATTCGTTTGATGGTTAAAACGCCGCAATTGGTTCCGACTCGCGGACAAGCGGTTGTCGAGAATTTGGTCGAGGGCATCTTCAATTTGATCGAGCCGATTACCGGCAAGACAGCGGCCAAAGCTGCGTTCCCGATTTTGATCGGTTTGTTCACGTTTATCCTAATCCAAAACTGGAGCGGACTTTTCCCAGGTGTAGGAACGATCGGCACTTGGGACGCACATGGTCACTTGGTTCCTTTTATCCGACCAGGTAATGCGGACCTGAATGGAACGGCTGCTTTGGCGATCGTTTCGATGGTAGCTTGGTTCTACCTCATCTTCAAATACGCGGGCATTAAAGTAATCGTTTACGATTTGTTTGGAAATAAGGCGAATAAGAAGGATGTACCGTCGGTTCTCTATTATTTCCTATTCGTTATTTTCGGCATCGTTGGATTGATCGAAATCGTTTCGATCACTTTCCGCCCGATCTCCTTGTCCTTCCGTTTATTCGGAAACGTTTTTGGTGGCGAGAATTTGCTGCACTTGATGACGGGTCTCTACAAGTGGGGGCTCCCGATTCCATTCTACTTCCTCGAGCTGCTTATCGGATTTGTACAGGCACTCGTCTTTACGCTTCTAGTCAGCGTTTACATAGGACTGATTTGCAAACACGACGCCGAAGGGCAACACTAGTATAATAGAACACTTTTGATGTCGGGACCATATTCCACATGTGGGCGATAGCTTCAAAAGCTAACAAAATAAACCATAAGACAAATGATTGAAATGACTCAAATTATCGCAGAAATCACTGGTAGCATCCAAGCTGGACTTGGCTGTTTGGGCGCTGCAATTGGCGTAGGCCTTGTCGGCGCGAAGGCGGCGGAAGCAGTTGGACGTAATCCTTCGGCATCGGGTAGCATTCTCGTGCAGTCGATTATCGGTATGGCTCTTGCAGAAGCGGTCGCGTTCTACGCTCTCTTCCTCTAATCATAGAATACCTTCCGCGTCGGTTCCTGAATAGGGCCGGCGCACTTTCTTTTTACATCTTTCAAAACATCGGTAAATGACAATACTCCCTGTTATTCTCGCAGCCGCTACCGAGCACGGGATAGAAGACTCGGCTCAAGTTGATGGGGGCATTTTGGATACGATTTTCAAAATACTCCATGATTTCGG
>JABITN010000196.1 GCA_018700525.1 Opitutales bacterium | reverse complement strand
TGTTGAGCTTACTCAAGACGCGATTGACGAACTTTCATTGAAGTCTGGTATGGATGTCTTTCTGGTTTTTAAAACCAGCGCTGTGAGAGTTTGAGTGTCTAGCCTAGTTCCTGCTTTCTTGAGTATCTCCATAATCGCTGCGGGTGATTGGCGGCGGTGGTAGAGTTCGCTCATCGTTCGAAAGTAGGGATCGGCATGGCTGAAAAAACGATAGTATCCGTCGCAGAGATAATTGAGTCCTGATTCTCCTTCTTTGGTTGTTGCGGATCGATGTTTCGGGCAACCCCCATTGCAGGCCGAGATGTAGGCGCATTGCAGACATTTTTTGGGCAATGTATCGGATTTGTCTTTACCGAACTTTCGCTGCTTCTCCGAGTTTAGCATTTCAGAGAGAGGGGTATCCCGCACGTTCCCGATCTTGAATTCCGGATACACGTAGTGATCGCAGGAATAAATGGATCCATCGTGCTCTAGCGCTACCGCATCGCCGCAGCTTTCAGAGAAGATGCACAGTCCTCCGGGTTGACCAATCCATTTTGCGAAGCTGACTTCGAAAATCTGAATGAATATCTTGCCGACGTCTTTGCGGATCCACGTATCGAAGATAGTTGTAAGAAAATTTCCGTAGTCTCTTGCTTGAACGGACCAAGGCATCATGTCTGGATCGCCTTCGCTTTGTTCTAAATCAGGTGGCGTTGAAAGATCGAGTCCGAGTTTTTGCGCGGCATCATTGGGACGGCGTTCGACGATCGGGATGAATTGCATGTGTTTGGCGCCGATGCCTTTGAGCGCTTTGTATACTTTGAGTGGAAGCTTGGAATTGACGGCATTCACGCAGGTGAGGGAATTCCACTGGACTCCGTGTTTCTGCAGCACGCGAATTCCCCGAAGGACTTCTTTGAAAGATCCCGTTCCATTTCGTTTGACGCGGTAGCTATTGTGAAGGTCTTCGGGGCCATCAATGCTAACGCCTACTAGGAAATCGTTGTCGGCAAGAAAAGCACCCCAGCGATCGTCTAGCAAGGTACCATTGGTTTGAAGCGCGTTTTCAATGCGTTTTCCTTGGGCGTGCTTTTTCTGGAGTTCGACGATCCGCTGAAAATAGGGTACTCCGAGAAGCGTGGGTTCTCCACCTTGCCAGGCGAAGGAAACCAATTCAGTCGGTTGGGAATCGATATAGTTCGCTATGTATTGTTCGAGGAGATCCTCGGGCATTCGATAGCGCTCGGACTTTGCGAACAAGGCCTCTTTTTCGAGGTAGAAGCAGTATTGGCAGTCCAGATTGCATTTGGGCCCGATAGCCTTGGCCATCACATGAAACGGACGTTTTGCTGGTTTGGTAGTGCCAATCGACATAAAATAAATACAAATAAGTATTTATTAAGTTGTCAATGGTTGCCGAGACAGTTAAATGTCGATGCGTCGGTTTAGAAATGAGGTGGAGGCTTGAGTATTTCGGGTCTCTCGGAATGCTGTCGGATATCTGAGTTTTCCTTCGTCCCCAATGTATCATCAAAAATCACCGATTTTGTCCTTGGTTTTCCTGGTTCTGCTTTCAGGCGGACTTAAAGCCGAATCATCTATAGAGCGACTTGTTCAGAGCGATTTTGGGATATTGGAAAATGGTTCACCTGTGACGCGGTTCACTTTGAGAAATGCGAATGGCATGGTTGTTAAGGTGATTACCTATGGAGCTATTATCGGTGAGATTCGGGTGCCTGACCGGAATGGAAGGAGTGTCAATGTTATCCAAGGAGCTGATACGTTAGATGCGTATTTGGGGCGTTTCCCAGCAGCAGCTGTGATTGGTCGGCATGCTAATAGAGTCGCCAATGCGCGGTTTTCAATTGATGAGGTGGAGTACGAAATAACCCCAAATATGGGAAAGCATCACATTCACGGAGGACGCAAGGGATTCGCCAAGGTGAACTGGAATGCGGAGGTTCTTCCGGTAGCCGAAGACAATTCGAGCGTTAAATTCAGCTACATTAGTCCGGATGGCGAAGAAGGATATCCTGGTCGACTAGCGGTATCCGTAATTTACACGCTCAACGATGATAATGAACTGAGTTTGAAATATGAAGCGACTACCGATAAGCCGACTATAGTGAATCTTACCAATTACGCCTATTTTAATTTGGCGAATGAAGGTGGATACAAAGAGCACGAGCTTTGGTTGAATGCGGATCGCTACACTCTAGCAAAATCGCAGTTGATTCCAACTGGTGAAATAGCGACCGTGCAAGGGACGGCTCTTGATTTTAGGAAAGCAACTGCGATTGGGGCTCGCGAATCCGAATTAGGCGAACCGCGAGTCGGCAAATACGACGATAATTACATTGTAAACGGAGGAGGCGAATCCCTCGTTTTAGCTGCTCGAGTTTTCGAACCTCGAAGCGGACGTGTGATGGAGTTGTTTACGGATCAACCAGGGGTTCAGCTATACACTGGTAATAAACGAGGCTTTTGTTTGGAAACCCAACATTTTCCGGATTCGATAAATCATCCAAACTTCCCTTCGCCGATTGTTCGGCCCGAGTCGCCATTCGTAAGTGAAACGATATTCGCTTTTTCCAATAAGTAGATAAGATAGTTAATCTGGCGTAGCGAGTATGTGTATCCGAATTGCAACTAAGAACGAATGGGCGGATGTCATTAGAATTTATAATGAAGCGGTTGATACGAGAGTTTCGACAGCGGATACTGAATACGTAACGCTTGAGTCTCGGAAGGCGTGGTTAGAGGAGCATGAAGATGCGCGTTATCCGATTTACGTTAAGATTGTGGATGATGAAGTCGTCGGTTGGTGCAGCATTAGTTCTTATCGTTCCGGTCGTCCGGCGGTTAGAGGGGCGGGTGAAATTAGTTACTATGTTTCGGCGAATCGTCGCAATCAGGGGATAGCTTCTGAATTGATCGAGCACCTTTTGTCGAAGTGCCCCGACCTTGGGATCAGGGTTTTGTTTGGAATATTGTTGGAGTCGAATGCTCCGAGTATGTATTTACTTAAGAAGTACGGGTTTAGCGATTGGGGAAGGTTTCCGGATGTGGCGGAGATTGATGGTGAGCGCTTTGATCATGTATATCTTGGTTTGAACCTGGAAGAGAGGGAGTAGTTCTTTTGTTTAACGGGGAATCTTGAATATCTGATTGCTTTAACGTGTTTGAAATCGGTTTTTGTTAGTTTGATAGTATCAATGGAAGTGCTTTGAGGGTGTTTTCAGGGTTGAGTTCGTGAGGGAATAGGTTTGTATTCGTAGGATGGAATTGGGAATCCCCCTTGAATGGTTCACGTGTTCTGTACGGTAGTTATGACTTTGGAAGAATCGTATCGCATGTTGGGGCTTGAGAGTGGGGTTTCTGAAGAGAAACGTCATCAAGCGTATCGCGAATTACGTGATCGACTCAATGCAAAGTGCGATAAGGCGCCGACCTCGAGGCTTGAGCGAAAATACGCGGATGCTTTGAAGCGAATCGACGAGGCGATTGAAATTGTAGAGTCGAGTATCGATGCGGAGGAATTACCCGTTTTCGCGGAGGATACTGTATTGGTAGCGGCTGACTTTTCGGATAGCGAACCCAAGGTGGAACTAGATGTAGTACCAGAGCTGGAATCGTCTACAGAGGTGGTATCGATTGCTGGTGAATCGTCTGAACCGTCGGTTTCAAGGAGAAGCGCTATTCCGCTTTATATCGGGTTGGGCCTTGCGATTGTTTTTGTGGTTGTAGGCGCTTGGTTTTGGAAGAGCGCGCTTAGCGAACGGGAACAAGCTCGTGTAGAGGCAGAGGCTATTCGTGCAGCCGAAGTCGAGCGTCTGGTGGAAAAATCTCAGCAAGAGGAAAAACTAAAGAATGATCAGTTGCTTGGAGAGCTACAGTCTAAGCGGGCGCCACTTGAGAAAAATTTGATAGCGATTCAGAAACGGTTGGAATTATCGGAGACTCAGCTGCGTGATTTGGAGGGTGCTGAGCGCGTGGCTAAAGCGAGTGATAATTCGAGTGAGAAAGCGTTGTCCGAATTTCGACGTGAGCGGTATGAGTCGTATGTTATTTGGCTTCGGGCGTATTCCGCGAGTCTTCCAAGCGTGGAGCGCCTTGAAAAGGCGAAGGCATTGGAGCTAGATGGTAAATTGGATGAGGCTTTAGAGGCAGTTGGTGGGGAACCGCTTGAATTGGCTGAAATTGAAGCGGAAATAGCGCGTGTCGAGAAGGAACGTTTTGGGAATCCGGTTGAGCGTTTCGTTGCCGAGAGAGATTTTCTACAGGCAGGCAAAAGTTCCGATTTGGCTTTGGTGCAACGCGATTACCGGGAGGCGATACGATTAGTTCAACCATTTACCGGTAGCCTATTTGTAGGCGATAGAGCCAAGGCGAAGTTGATGGAAATTTATAGATTGAAATCGGAGGAGGCTTTCGGTCGTGCCCAAGATGCGGCGGATCTTGGTGAGTTCGGAACAGCGAGGTCTATTCTTGAATCGCTGGATAATGATCCTGAAAGCGGAAAGCAATCGGAGTCTCAACTGAAATTGGTCGAGTTATTAAATTCTGAATACGCCCTTGAACAGGCGGTCGCTGCTGCGGAGCAAGCTTTGAATGAGGATGACTTTGATCGAGCTCGCGAGTTACTGAGTTACTTCAAGGAAGATCCGCACGTTGGCAATCGGGTGAAAGAAGATTTAGCTCGGATTGACGAAATCGAAGAGCTTTGGACGCGCAACATGATTGCGATGCGAGGTGGCAATGAGGCTCTTGCGCCTTTGGGCGAGTCCGTATCAATTTCGCCTGATACGTTACCAGAGCTCATTCGAAAGGTGGATCCAGTCTTCCCGGATCGCATGCGACAGAGCGGAGTGAAGGGATTTGTGGATATTGTTTGGGTTGTCGGAATTGATGGAAGGCCGATTCACATTAGTGTTGTCGATTCAAGTCATGCGGCATTCGAGGGTCCTGCCGTTGATGCATTAAGAAAATGGAAGTTCAAACCAGCGGAGAAAGATGGGGTTCCGATCGCATTGAAGGTGCGTCAGAAAATTGAGTTTAATCCCAAGTGAATTAGGAATGCGCATTCCATGAGACAGTGCTTTCTAGCAGCTTTTACGGTTTAGCGGGATTCTTCGTGTATTTTAATGGCTAGTCTCTTCCTCGGGTCCCGTAAATACCCCTCTATTTATCGCTTTACTTCTTGGTGGGAGGCTTTCAGCGTTGGTCTCTACCTAGAGGCGGGAAAAGCGTCCAAATCTAGTATAGGAATTATAAATACGAATTATGGAATTAAAACGATTTTGGATGGCGATGATTGGATTTATCGCAATGATTACGCCCGTCGTGGCAGGTACTTTGGTTTACGAAGGCAGTAGAGGAATCGGGAAGGGCAAGCATATCGTTTTCATTGCGAACGATCATGAATACCGTTCGGAGGAATCCTGCCCTGCAATCGCTAGAATTTTGGCTAAGCGCCATGGATTTCGTTGCACCGTATTATTCGGTTTGGACGAAGACGGAGCGATCAAAGGCGGCGGGCGCGATAATCCAGGGATGGACGCGCTAGAGGATGCGGATCTGCTTTTCTTTTTCACTCGTTTTATGAACTTGAAGGACGAACAGGTGGATCTCTTGGTGGATTACTTCGAACGTGGTGGTCCTGTCGTGGGATTGCGTACGTCGACACATTGCTTCAATGGACAGAAGGGCAAGTGGGAGAAGTTGAATTTCAACTATACGGGTGCGGATTATCGCGGCGGTCTAGGCGAGCAGATCTTTGGCAACACTTGGCATAAGGAACGCGGGCAATCGCATTACGGTTCGAATCATGTGATGGGGAGCCGGCTCACTCCGGATGCATCTGCTGCGGACCATCCGATCTTGAAAGGAGTAAGGCAGATTCATGCTTATTCTGGAGCATACAAGTCGCAGTCACCGGTTGGAGCTGTGCCGCTTCTTGAGGTGCAGGTTCTGAATACGTTTCACGCTAGTGACGATATCAATACGGAAAAGCCTATCGTCAATGCGGGCTGGACTCTGGATTCGTACGTTGCTCCGTCTGGGGCGAAGAAACAAGCGCGCGTCGTTTACGCGTCGTATGGGGCGTCCGAGGATTTGCTTAGCGAGGATGGGCGTCGGTTTTTAGTCAATGCCTGCCTGTGGGCTGGCGGATGGGAGAAGAAAATCAAAGCGAATCTCAACGTGGATATCGTAGGCGGATATGCTCCAACTCCTTATAATAATGGAATTTCAATTGCGGGCGTTAAGCCGGAAGAATTGGCCGGATGGGAGACTCAGGTGATGCCGAAGGATGCTCAGTTTGGAAGCTTGGATAATCCTGCGATGGTTAAGAAATACGGTCGCGTGTTGAAGAATCGTCCTGAATTGAGAGCCAGAGTTGCGGTGGAATATCCGGAGTTTTTTGCTCCAGGTGGACCGCTCGAAGGTTTTTAGGGTTAGTTCGTTGCTTGGAGCCGAGACAGTTATTTCGTTTTTGATAGCGTCCTTTTTAATTGGGATCGCTCCTGGGCCGGATAATCTTTTCGTGCTGACGCAATCGGTCCTGCACGGAAGAGCGGCTGGTCTCTGGGTGACGCTTGGGCTGTGCACAGGGTTGTTGGTTCATACGGCGGCCGTGGTGTTGGGCGTGGCGGCGATTGTGCAAGCATCGCCTTTAGCCTTCTCAATCTTGAAATTCGCGGGAGCGGGATATTTGGTGTATCTCGCTTGGAATGCATTTGTATCTCAGCCTCGGGAATTGGCGGAGGACGACAGTGGAAATTCAATGGAAGCGCTGAAGCTTTATCGACGCGGTATCATTATGAATGTCACTAATCCGAAAGTATCGATGTTCTTTCTGGCATTTCTGCCGCAGTTTGTGGACCCTGCGAAAGAGTTGGCAGCCCTACAGACGATTTCGCTTGGAGCCTTGTTCATGCTGATGACGCTTGTGGTATTTGGTGGAGTTGCCATGATGGCGGGACATCTCGGGCGACTGCTTAAACGCTCGCCACGAGCTCAAGTGCTCATGAATCGTTTGGCAGGTATTGTGTTCCTTGGTTTAGCTGCCAAAATCGCGACTAGTGGTATTGGATAGCGGTCGATCTCCGAGCGGCCATTGGGATCACCCTGAGATCTTTACCGAATGATTTCTAGTAATTGTTTCGTCAATACTCCATCGAGTTTTCCGAATTCATAGACGATGTCGAAGTGATTGAGATCGGGGAGAATCTCGAATTGGCTGTTGTTTCCATTTGCGGTCATTCGTACATCGATTGCTTTAGATTGGCGGATAAACTCGTCCGTCTCGCCGCCGCCTACGGCGAAACGCAATGGAATATCGATGGAGAAGGTCTCATTGAGTATTGGGCTAAAGCGAGTCGCGGTGGGTTCATCGAGGTTCAGGGTTTCGTTCAGAAACGATTTTCGAATGGGATTGAGATCGAAGAGTCCGCTTAAACTGAGGATACCTCTTATTGAAGGTAGGAGCGGATTGTTATCTCTTTGGAGAAGCATAGCGCTCATTAGAGCGAGATGTCCTCCGGCTGAATGCCCTGTTACGAATAAATTGTTGGGGTTCCCGTTAATAGCAGTAGCATGCTCGCGAATTGAATGCAGGGCTTTGATGACATCGTCGACGATTGTCTCGAGGCCAATTTCTGGGGCTAGGCGGTAGTTTATTGAGCAAACGGCGCAATTTTCGTCGATAAATGGAAGAGCGATAAAGCGGTAGTTACGCTTGTCTAGAGCTCGCCAGTAGCCGCCGTGGATGAAAATGACTATTGGGGCGTTTCCTCGTTTTGCTGGAAAATAGTCGACGGTTTGAAGTGGGTGGTTCCCATAAGGAATATCAAGCTGGCAAGGCAGCGCATCTACTGCTTCGGCGCTGAGCGAGTCGTTTCGGTCGAAGTATTGCTGGAAATCGGAATGGCGCGATCGGAGATCGAATTGGTCGTCGAAGGTGTGGGATGAGTTTTGGGGAGGCACGGAATGGATCATGCCCGATGGCTTTTGTAGGTAAACGGAAATTTGGTCTGACTGACGATTCTTGAAGAGTAGGTAGAATGTCCGAAATGGCGAAGAATGGCGTTATTCTTAGCGATTGCAGTTTTTGAATTTTTGTCTCCTGTTTTCTCTATGATGCGTGTTCCCTCCGTTTTCTCCCGAATTGTTTTAATGGCGTCCGTTGTGGCGCTGTCAGTTGGTCTGACAAATGTCGTTTTTGGGGCGGCGAGTGATTCAAAGCCGAATATCATTTTCGTCTTTACGGACGACATGGGTTATGGCGATTTGGGCGTATTGCATCAGAATCAGCGTACAGGGAAAAAGCACGCGACGCCAAACCTTGATCGATTCGCTGCAGAAGGGATTCAATTGCGTCGCCACTATTGCCCGGCTCCGGTTTGCGCTCCGTCTCGGGCTTCGCTTTTGCGCGGATTGCATCAGGGGCATACGGAGGTGCGAAATAGTGATTTCGATAAAGAGCTTCCGGATAACCATACTTTGGGTACGATTATGCAGGGTGCGGGGTATCGAACGTTGCATGTCGGGAAATATGGATTGCAAGGACTCGGTGAAACTAAAGGGTCTCTAAATAGTCCCGACGAGTGGCCCGCTTATCCGACGAAGCGTGGATTTGACGAATACCTCGGTTATGTCCGGCATGTAGATGGGCACGTGCATTATCCGAACAATGATTGGCCAATGGGTAATAGCCCTACTCATCAGACCGGTAAGGAAGTTTGGCACAACGAGGAAGAGATTTCTGCTGGATTGGACAAATGCTACACGACCGATCTGTTTACTGCCTACACTAAGAAATGGATTGTCGATCATGCTCGCACCCAGGGTGATCAGCCATTCTTCATTTATCTAGCATACGATACGCCTCACGCCGCTTTGCAGGTGCCTACGCAGGCGTTTCCTGAAGGGGGAGGTTTGAAAGGTGGTCTCCAGTGGTTGGATAAACCTGGGCATATGATCAACACGGCGAGTGGAGAAGTCGATTCTTGGATACATCCTGAATATCGTAATTCGGATTGGAGCAATGTCGAGCAACGCTTCGCCACAATGGTGCGTCGCATCGATAGCGCTGTGGGCGATTTAGTTCAATTGCTCAAGGATTTGAAAATAGATGAGGAGACTATGATTGTCTTCACGAATGACAATGGCCCATTGGCGGTTAGCTATATCGCAGGAACTCCATTCACTCCGGTGCATTTTCAGTCCTACGGACCATTCGACGGCGAGAAGCGCGACGTTTGGGAAGGCGGGATTCGCATGCCGGCTCTCGCTCGTTGGCCAGGTGGTATTCCGGCAGGGCGGATGGATCATACGCCGTCTCAGTTCCATGATTGGATGACGACTTTCGCCGATCTCGGTGGAGTTCCTTTGCCCGCTCTTTCCGATGGCGTTTCGCTCGTGCCAGCTTTGACCGGAGAAGGAGCGCAGGAGGAGAGTACGGTTTATGTCGAATTCCTGCACGGCGGGAAGACCCCGAACTATCCGGATTTCGATTCGAGTCACCAGAATCGCCCTCGCAAGCAAATGCAGGCTCTATTTCTAGAAGGTTATAAGGGCGTACGCGTCGATATAAAGGGTCACTCGGATGATTTTGAAATCTACGATGTGAAAACGGATTTGAAAGAGGTGAACAATCTAGCTGGGACGAGCGACTTCTTTATCGGTTTGCAGCAGAGGATGAAAGATAGGTCGCTCCAGCTACGTCGTCCAAATATGGATAACCGACGCCCCTACGACGATGAACTAGTCCCTGCGGTCGATGCGGCTTCGACTCGCCCGGGAGCTCGTTGGTTGGGATACGAAGGCGCGTTTCCGTGGGTTCCGAAGTTCTGGGATGAGTCGCCACAGCAGATGGGCGGTGTGACGCAATTGAAGGGGGATGTGGGGCCTGGAAATGGAGCAGTTGTCTTTACGGGTTATCTAACTGTTCCGAGCGATGGTGAATATGCGTTCTCGCTGACTACGGACTCGGGGGCAATTATGCGTATCCACGATGCTATTATTATTGACGCTGATTTCGGGTACGAAGGAGGGAAGGAGGTTTCGGCCTCCGTGAAACTCGAAGCGGGATTACATCCTTTTACTTTGAGCGTTTTGAAGAATTCCACAGCCTCTTCGGCTCTTGATGTTCAGTGGAGGGGTCCTTCGTTGAGCAAACAGGCAATCTCGATTGATTATCTTTCGCATTAGTATCTAATTCCGTCGAACCCATTACCGAGTTATGAACCTCTCCAAACGATATTTTTTAATGCTGCTATCGGCAGCTCTCATTAATTCAGCTGCTTTCGCTGCATCGGAAAAACCGAACATCTTGTTCATATTCCTAGATGATTTTGGGTGGAAGGACACGTCCTACATGGGCTCGGATTTTTACGAATCGCCGAATATCGACAAGCTCGCTTCGGAAGGGATGGTCTTTACAAAGGCCTATTCCGCATCGGCCAATTGCGCCCCGGCACGAGCATGCATGCTTTCGGGGCAATACACTCCGCGGCACGAGATCTACAACGTCGGCACGGGACTGCGCGGCAACCCGAAGCACAGTCGATTGAAACACATTCCAGGAGTCGACACGCTCGATACGAGTATCAGAACGTGGGCTCAGCAAATCCAAGCGTCCGGTTATGAGACCGCGATGATGGGTAAGTGGCATTTGAGTGACGATCCGATTCCCTATGGATTCGATGTTAATGTTGGCGGCACGCATTCCGGTTCGCCTCCAAGGGGGTATTCCCCGCCGCACCCGAATATCCCGAGCTTGCAAGGCTTGCCGGAGGATTCGTATTTGACGGATTATCTGAGCGATCAGGCGGATGCGTTTATCCGTTCTAATAAAGACAATCCTTGGATGCTTTACCTAACGCACTTCGCGGTGCATACGCCGTTGGACGCTAAGAAAGAGCTTGTCGCTAAATACGAGGCAAAGGCGAAAGGGGAGTTGCACGATCACGTAGAGATGGCGACGATGATTCAATCGGTCGACGATGGCATAGGAAAAATTCAGGCGACATTGGACGAGCTCGGTTTGACTGACAATACGATCGTCCTCTTCTTTTCGGACAATGGAGGTTACGGACCGGCGACCGATATGGATCCTCTCAAAGGTTACAAAGGTACGTATTACGAAGGTGGCATCCGCGTGCCGTTTTTCGTGAAATGGCCGGGAGTGGTCGCTCCGGGGCAAAAAAGTTCGGAGCCAATCATCGGTGTCGACGTGTTCCCGACGCTGTGCGAAATGACCGGAGCGGCTTTGCCGAATGGACAGGATTTGGATGGCGTTAGTTTGGTTTCGCTCTTCAAGGGCGAAACGCCAAACTTGGGTAACCGGGCGCTCTATTGGCATTTCCCTGCATACCTTCAGTCTTATGCGGTCACTGACGAACAACGTGATATCCTCTTTCGCAGTCGTCCGTGTAGCGTGATTCGCGTAGGAGACTGGAAGCTTCACCAGTATTTCGAGGACGGAGGGTTGGAGTTGTACAACCTGCGCGACGACATTGGCGAGACCCGCAACCTTGCCAAGAGCATGAATGAGAAAACCTCCGAATTGCTAGCTCGTTTGGAAGGTTGGCGAGAAGGAATCGGCGCTCCCGTGCCGAACGAACGCAATCCGCAGTTCGATGCATTCGCCGAAGCCGAAGGCCTTAGAGGTAGAGTTAAAACGCGAAAATAGAATCCCGCTCGCCAATATGGACGATCGCCTGCGACTTGCGTGCCTGCACGCAGATCGCAATTGCGGTTTCACGAACGATTACCTTTAAAATTACAACGTTGTAATTTTAAAGGTAGAGCGGCTTTGGGTGTGAATGGCGTTGTTTTGGGCTGTTTTTTGATTTTGGAGGGTGGGAAACGGCTGAACGGCGTGGAGTCAACAGCTTGTTTGGGTTTTTATTCCCAGGTTGTTCTTCGACTTATTCACAATCGTGTATTTGGGGTTGTCAGGGTTCCTTGAGGCCGTTCATTTTCTGCCCCCTACATGTATCTGAGCTCTCTCAAAGCAAACGGTTTTAAAAGTTTCGCGGACCTTACCCACCTGAAATTCGAGCCTGGCGTTACGGCAGTCGTCGGCCCCAATGGATGCGGCAAGAGTAATATTGCCGACGCTATTCGGTGGGTACTTGGCGAGCAAAGCGCTAAGGCACTGCGTGGCGGAAAGATGCAAGACGTCATCTTCGAAGGCACGGATAAGCGCAAGCCCGTGAATATCTGCGAGGTATCGATTATTCTCACGGACTGCGAAAAGGAACTAGGCCAAGATTTCAACGAAGTCGAATTGTCTCGTCGCGTGCATCGCGATGGCGGAAGCAACTATTTCTTGAACGGCAACGCTTGTCGCTTGAAGGATATTCAGCGGTTATTCATGGACACGGGTGTCGGGCGCACATCCTATTCGATCATGGCCCAGGGGCAGATCGATCAGATTCTCTCGTCGAAGCCGGAAGAGCGGCGAGCGGTTTTCGAAGAAGCTGCGGGCATTTCGAAGTATAAGGCTCAACGGAAGGAAGCTTTGAATAAGCTCGGTCACGTAGAGACGAATTTGGATCGCGTGACTGACGTCATTGCGGAAATCAGTCGACAGATTGGAAGCCTCAAGCGTCAGGCTACCAAGGCGATCCGCTATAAGAAGCTAAGCCACAAGCTGCGTCACTTAGACGTAGGTTATAGCGCTCATCAATACGGAACCCTGAGCAATTCGCTTGGGCACATCGATAAAAGTGCGGATTCTCTTCAATCGGAAGTCGACGCGTTACAGATCGAATTGGAAAAGAAAGAAGCGAGCTTGATCGTCCACAAGGAAGATCGCCAAGCTTTGATCCAAAAGATTCAGGATTCGCAGCAAGCGGTTTTCGATTTGCGTACCATGCAGGAGCAGACGGCGAATCAGACGCAGTTGGCTCAGATTCGAATCAACTCCATGGGCGAGCGGATAGAGCAGGCTCGGGAAGAAATAGGTTCCTACGAAGGCCAGATCGGGGAACTTGTAGCGCGTTTGGATGAGCATTCTCAGGACAAGCAACTCCATTTGGACGTTCTTGGGAATTCTGATGAAATCTTCCAGGAGCGAAATCGTGAGCTCTCTGAGATAGAAAACCAGTTGGCTTCATCGGAGATCGAAATTCAAGAGTTAAAGCTTCAAGCCCAACAGGCGGAAAACAGCTTGCACCAAGGTCGTGAGCAAATGTCCTTGCTCGAGGTCGAGGCAGGTACCAGCTCGAATCGTTTGATGCGTCTCGAAGAAGAGCTCGCCGAGCAATCGGAAGGGCAGACTGAAGCTCAGCAGGCGTTTGAGACTTTCAATGAGGGCGTAAGCGCAACTCAGCAGAGGCAGACCGAATTGGAAGCTGCGCTTGAGAAGGCCCGGGAGGAAGTTTCCGAAAGACGTGATGCGTTTAGGGCGGCTCAGGTGCGTATTCAAGAATTGGATCGTACGGCCACTCAAAAGACGGCCCGCGTAAAATTGCTTCAACAGCTTCAGGAGAAACTGGAAGGATACGGAGAAGGAGCAAAGGCTTTGCTTAAGGGACGTATGCAGGGTGGTCTGAGTGGTCGCTCGTTTGCTCCGTTAGTATCGAATCTGTCGGTTAAGGATGGATACGGTTTGGCCATGGAGGCGTTGCTTGGGTCTGCGGTCGAAGCAGTCGCGGTAGGCGATGCTGATACGGTGATCGAAGTATTTCGCCAGCTTGAGGATCGCGAGATTGGTCGCGTATGCGTCAAGCTGGATAATCTTGGCGGCGGTTCGAATGAATCCAACGATCTGCCGGATTGGCTCAAACCAGCCTTGGAGTTTATCGAGTTGGGTGAAGGCGACGATGCCTTGAAATCAGTTCTTTCGGCTAGTTACGTTGTCGAGGATGTAGCTCAGTTTCTCAAATGGTGGGAGGGACAGCCGGATTTCAGGTTTCTACAAGTAGCTTCCCGCAAGGGTGAGTCAGTCGATAGTCGCGGTTTAGCGACAGGCGGTTATAAGAAGGCTAAAAACTCTAGTATTCTTCAGCGCGAAATCGAGCTTCGTCAAACCAGTCAAGAGCTCGAGACTGATCAGAAAACTTTGCAGGCCGCTCGCGATGAAGCGGAGAAAATAAACAAACGCCTTGAAGCGTCGGAAGATGCAGTTGAAACGCATCGCCGGGAGATAGGCGAAGTGCGTCAGGAGCTTTCCCGTTTGCAGGCTGAAGCTCGCAATGCGGAAAAAATGGTTCAAGACCAAAAGCTGAAGGCTGAGCGTTTGGAGCGAGAGCGTGAAGGGCTCGAGGAAACCCGCTCGCGGGCAACTGAAAAGCTGGAAGCTGCACGTTCGAATTCTGCTGGTGCTCAGGAAAAACTGGAATCGGCGCGGGAGCGTTTGGAGTCGGTCGAGTCGGGAATTAGTTCTATTCGCGAAAATCGAGACGAGAAACGCGAAGGCTTGTCACAGGCTAAATATGATTTGCAGGAGAAGAAGCAAAAGCTCGACATGCTTGAACAGGGTTTGGCTGAGATAGGGCAGCGTCGCTCGGAACTGACTCGTTTGACGGAGTCGAAGACTTCCGATATTGAGCAATGGGAGACACAGATCGTCGAACAGCAAGAAGAGATCGAGAACGCCCAGGCTCGTAGTGAGTCCGTGGATGCGGAGCTTGAAGAAGCGAAGGCCCTAGTTGAGCAAACGCGCGAGTCATTGACTTCGATTGAAGGCAAAGTGGAGCTTTTGGAGAAGGAGCAAGCTACGGCTCGCGAAAAGGTAGAATCGCTTCGATCTAATTTGAATAACCAGAATGTTCAGATTGCAGAGAAACGCTCTCGCTTGGGATTCGTTCAGGAGGAAATCGAGCGTGAATACGGACTTGATCTTCGACTCGTCGATTGGAAATTCGAAATGTGGAAGGCTCGTCAGCCGGTTGAAAATTTGCCAAAGCTCGATCTTGATACGGGAACGATTGAATCCGAGTCGGGTGAAAGCGAAGAAGGCGTATCGGAAGAATCCGAAGAGGTCGTTGAGGAAGCGTCTGAAGAAGGTGGCGAGGAATCGACTGACGTCGTTGCAGAAGCCAGCACAGAAAAACTGCCAGAAGAGGAATCCGAAGAGAAATCTGAAGGGAAAGAACTTGCTCCAGAGAACGCTGCTCCTAAAGGGCCCAGCGAGGAAGAGCTGGAAGAGTTGGAAGCCACTAACTGGAGCAAAATCAAGACTGAGATCCAGGCACTTCGCAAGCGGGTTCAAAGCATGGGCGTGGTTAATACGGACGCGATCGAAGAGTACGGTGAGTTGCGGGAGCGTCATTTGTTCTTGAAAACTCAATACGATGATTTGACGACATCTCGCGACAAATTGGTAGCGGCGATCGATGAGATCAATATCAAGTCTTGTGAGCAATTCTCGGCCACATTCGATCAAATTCGCGCGAACTTTAAGCAGACCTTCAATACGCTATTCAATGGCGGCAAGGCGGATCTGCAGCTCATCGAAACCGAGGATGTATTGGAGAGCGGTATTGATATCGTGGCTCAACCTCCGGGTACCCGTTTAAAGAGCATCTCTCTTCTTTCCGGGGGACAACGGACGATGACCGCGGTGGGATTGCTATTCGCTATCTACATGGTCAAGCCAAGTCCATTCTGTTTGCTGGATGAATTGGATGCTCCTTTGGATGAATCGAACATTGGTCGTTTTACGACGCTGCTTAAGCAGTTCACCAAGCAGTCTCAGTTCATCATTATCACTCACAACAAGCGCACGATCCAGGCGGCTCAGGCTATCTACGGAGTGACAATGGAGGAGAAGGGGGTATCGAAGGTTGTGTCTATGAAGTTCAACTCCGAGCACGACGACCAAGATATTGTAAGTCTTCACCTCGAGAACGAAGCCGCACTAGCGTAGGCTTAATTGCAGATTGATTGACTGAGAGGTTGGCTTAGCCGGGATCGTACTGATTTACCTGTCTTGCCGCGGTTGATCTCGATCGTCTTTTTCGGTTTTATTAGCGCGTCAGCTCGGCTTCTAAGAGAACGCGCATATCGTCCACGATTTTCGGATAGCGGCTGGATAGGTCTGTTCTTTCGTTCGGGTCTTCCGGCAGATAGAAAAGAGCTCCAGGCTCATAGATCTTATCATACACATTGACGTCTATTTTGATCCTATTTCTTACTTCGCCAGGCGGGACATACTTCCAGTCGCCCTTACGTATCGCCTTCATCCCATTAATACCTTGCTGCACTAGATGGTCGCGTCCTTCTTCGCTTTGTCCTAAAAGCGCTTTGATATGGTTTTGGCTATCGCTCGCGCGTCCAGAGGGAATCTTGCCGCTCGTAAGAGCCGCGAGACTTGCCAATATATCGACTTGGCTAATCAATGCACCTGAAAGTCCCGGTTCGATTGTTCCTTTCCACATTGCAATAAAAGGCATTCGCGTACCACCCTCCCAGACAGTATACTTTCCACCGCGCCACGGACCGGCAGCCTTATGGTTGCCATTCATCTCACGCGCCCCGTCGCTATATCCATCGAAGAGTACAGGTCCGTTGTCGCTGCTGAATATAACAAGCGTGTTTTCTGTGATATTCAATTCATCTAGTGTATTCAGTATCTCACCTACGCTCCAATCGAGCTGAGCGACAGCATCGCCGCGTACACCTAAACTTGTAGAGCCTTGGAAGCGTGGATGCGGCAAACGGGGTACGTGGTTTTCATGCATCGCGTAGTAGAGAAAGAACGGTTTTTCGTGATTCTCCTCGATGAATGAAACTGCTTTTCCTAGAAATTCATCCGGCATCTCTTCGTCGGTCCAGCGAGCGTTATTGCCACCTGTCATATACCCGATACGACTGGTTTCATCGACGATCGTTTTGGCATGCTGTTCGTCTGCTTGCACTTTTAGTAGCTCCGGATGGGACAAACCAGTTGGGTCATTGCCGACCTGCTCTATATAGCTTACCTCTATCGGATCGTTTGGGTCCAAATTTACGATACGTCCATTTTCGATGTAGACCGTGGGCACTCTATCGCCTGTTGCCGCCATATGAAAGGAGTATTCAAAACCCAGCTCCTTTGGTCCCGGGGAGATGAGTTTATTCCAATCTAGAGATTCGGTTGCTTCCCCTAATCCAAGGTGCCACTTGCCGACCAAGCCGGTTGCGTATCCCTTCTTTTTTAAGACCGATGCAATCGTAGGTTTCGCCGAATCGATGATCAACGGAGCATTCCCAGGAAGGATTTGAGCCTTTGTATTTCGAAACGGATATTCGCCTGTCAATAAGGAGTAGCGCGAAGGCGTACATGTCGAAGCTGTCGCATAAGCTGAGGTGAATCGGAGGCCGCCTGCCGCCATACGATCCAAATTCGCCGTATCAATTGCTTCGGCTCCATAGCAGCCTAGGTCGCCATAACCGACGTCATCTGCGTAGATGATGATAATATTCGGCGATTCTTTCGCAAACGCCGCAAGACTCGATAGGACTAAGATGGTCGATAGGATTTTCAACATAGGTATTGAATTTCAGTTGGATGAGACACTCTCATTGAATTAGCAAGAACAGACAAACTCGCTCTGTAAAACCAGCAAAAAACCGCGATCCAAATAATTGAATTCAATCGATTGTAGGCTAAGCTCCTAGCTCGAGAACGCAGCGGTATTGGCCTAAGAGGAAGCAGTAACTCGGAGCTTTCGACTGGGCTACTGCATGGTATCCGTGTACAATGTCGAAAAAGGATGCTCCGCGCTTGATCTCCGTTGCAGATCTTTTCAAGGTGCTTCGCTTATGATCAAGCCAGAGACGAAAGCCTTGCATGAGGAGATTGAAAAGCGCGCCGGATACCTATGGAGGTATCTTTGACGTTGATGGCAAAACCGTCGAAATAGCTAAGTTTGACGAAAAAATGGCTGCGGAAGGTTTCTGGAATGATCAGAAAGCCGCCCAGGAGGTCATCGCCGAAGCGAATAAGCTGAAACGCGTGGTCAATAGCCTCACGGAATTTCGAGCGAAGCTTGAAGATGCCCAAGGCATGGAAGAGCTTTTGGAGGAAGAGGACGTTGAGGATAGTTCCGAGGAGGCGATTGAGCTGCATGAAACCGCAGAAGCTCTGAAGGTCGAACTCGATGAGCTTGAGATTCAGTGTTATTTAAAGGGGCCGCATGATCACTGTAACGCGATCTTGAGCATTAATGCCGGAGCTGGCGGGACCGAGTCATGCGATTGGGCGGATATGCTTTTTCGAATGTACACGCGCTGGGCCGAGCGTCGCGAATTCAAAACGGAGATCATTGATATTTTGCCGGGTGAAGAAGCGGGCTTGTCGAAGGTGACGATTCGGATCATAGGTCCTAATGCTTTTGGTTACGCGAACGCGGAACGTGGAGTGCATCGCTTGGTGCGGATAAGTCCGTTCGATTCGAATGCCCGACGTCATACATCGTTTTGCGCCGTGGATGTCGTGGCTGAAATCGAAGACGATACAGAAATCGAAATCGAGGATAAGGACTTGCGCGAAGATACATATCGCTCGAGCGGCAAGGGAGGCCAGCACGTCAATAAAACAGACTCGGCAGTGCGATTGACTCATATTCCAACCGGTGTGGTTGCGGCTTGTCAGTCGGATCGATCTCAGCACAAGAATCGCGCGGCTGCTATGAAGATGCTCAAGGCGCGGCTTTATGAAAAAGAACAGGATGCTAAGCGTTCGGAATTGGAGAAGGTTTATGGGGAAAAGGGCGAGATCGGCTGGGGTAGCCAGATTCGAAGCTACGTTTTTCAGCCTTACCAATTGGTCAAGGATCTGCGCACTGGTGTGGATTCTGGGAATCTCCAGAACGTGATGGATGGCGATTTGGACAAGTTTATCAATGCTTGGCTCAGAGCCGGCTCCCCGCGTCATCGGAATAAGGATATCCAGTTGGATGAGTGAGTGCTCTAAGGCTGAAGGATTAAGGCATAAGGTTGAATGAAAATGATTTATCAGAAAACCGACCTGGAGCTGGTGGTTGCTGTCTTTGCGGTTTTGGAGTTCTCCTGGGGTGTTGCTAGGAAATGGCCGCGCGGAGATCGGCCGCTACCAATGAAAACGAATAAAGAGCTTCAGCCTTATATTTTCAGCCTTCAACCTTAAGCATGGATTTCGAGGAATTAAAGGAGGCGTTTGCTCGTCAGGAGTTGTTCGAGGGGAAAACGTGGCGAACGTCCCCGAAGCCTTGGGAGTTGAGCGGCGAAATTGTCGAATCTCTCGAAGCGATTGGGCAGGCAAGTCTCGATTTCTATAAAGCGCTGGAGGTTTTGTATTCGCGTAGCGCTGACGGAAAGAAACTGCTGCGGAATAAGGAGCTATTCGCTCCTTGGGTTGCCGAGTATTTGGATCGAGGCAAACCGAAGGAATTGGTAGCGCTCAGTCGGAGCAAAGCCTGCAAAGGGCGCATTCCGCCGGTAATACGTCCTGACCTTTTGGTTACGCAGGATGGGTTTTCGATTACCGAGCTTGATTCGGTTCCGGGCGGAATTGGGCTGACGGCCTATCTGAATGCTCTGTATCAAAAAGATTCGGAGTACCCCATGCTTGGCGCGGATGGAGCGATGGCGAATGCGTTTTATCGCCGCTTGGCTGGGTTGGCTCCTGAAAAAGATCATCCGGTGATTGCGATCGTGATCAGCGAGGAAGCGGTGACCTACAAGCCAGAGATGGATTGGCTCGCGGAACAGCTGCAGTTAAAGGGCTTTCGCGTGTTTAGCTTGCATGCCGATGATGTATTTCCTCTGGGCGGCGCGCTTTACTTTGATGTTGAAGGGAACCCGGAAAAAATCGATGTTGTCTATCGCTTTTTCGAACTCTTCGATTTGGCGAATATCAAGACAGCCGAGTTTATTATCGAAGCTTGGGAGAGTGGCGAAATCGCTCTGGATCCGCCATTGAGACCTTTCTTTGAAGAGAAGGCCGCGATGGGTTTGTATCATCATCACTTGCTGGCTGAGTTTTGGAAGGAAGCCATTCCAAAACGTTCGCACAAGATTTTGGATTCGCTGATACCTAAGACCTGGATCGTCGATCCGGCTCCGCTTCCGCCGGGCGCCGTTGTTGATGGTCCGTATGCTCAAGGGTGCCCTTTGCATTCGTGGATGGATTTGGCGGAGGCTAGTCAGAAAGAGCGGAATTTAGTTTTGAAGATATCAGGATTTCACGAGACGGCCTGGGGATCACGGAGTGTGGTAATAGGTAGCGACGTTTCGAAAGAAGAGTGGACCTTAGCCCTCAAAGAAGGGTGCTCTATGGCAGATACCCATTTGCACGTTATTCAGGAATTTCGAAAATCGGTTCGCTTAAAACATCTTTTGTATTCGAAAGATGGGGAAATCTACGAAGCATCAGGTCGCTTGCGTTTGAATCCTTATTATTTTGTCAATGGCGACAAAGCGGAATTGGCAGGAGCTCTAGCCACTTTTTGCCCGCCGGATAAGAAGATTATCCATGGGATGGAAGATGCCGCAATGTTGCCTTGCTGTGTTAAAGGGTAGTTTCGGTTAGCAGGTGTTTAGTCGCTCGTAGGGCCAGCGCTTGTGCCGTGTCGATAAATCGAGGAATATGGCCGCTCGGAGATCGGTCGCTACCTGAATTTCTTAATAATTCCGAATCGACAGATGCCGTGGATTCATCATAGCTTATGACTAGCTCCATTATTACGGTATTACGATGCATAAGCGTGATTTCATTAAGCAGGTCTCTTTGCTGGGACTTACTGCTTCACCCTTGTTTTTAAGCCTTCAGAAAATCCTCGGCGCGGTCGAGGGTGTTTCCCCTGCTGAGCTAGCTGGCGACGAAGGGTTTTGGGAAAAGATCCGAGCGACCTATAGGCTAAAGCCGGACTACATTAATTTGGAGAGTGGGTTTTACTGCATTCTGCCTGAGGATACGTTGGAGCACCTGATCGCTCATATCCGAAAAGTGAATTACGAGGGGTCGTATTATATGCGAAACCATCGGGTCGATGATAAAGCGAAAATCACGGCGAAATTGGCGGAGATGGCGGGGTGCGCTGCTAGGGAATTGATTATCACTCGAAACGCTACGGAGTCGCTTGATACCGTGATTGGAGGGTTTCATTGGAAAGCGGGGGATGAGGCCGTGTTGGCGAATCAGGACTACGGAGCTATGCGCAATATGTTCAAGCTCGTGGAGCAGCGCTATGGAGTCGTTCAGAAGATAATCGATGTTCCGATGCATCCAAAATCCGATGACGAAATTGTGAAGGCTTATGCATCGGCGATCACTTCGAAGACACGGTTGTTGATGGTTTCCCATATCATCAACATCACTGGCCACATTCTTCCGGTAAGAGAAATTTGCGATATGGCGCATGCGAGTGGCGTGAAGGTTTTGGTCGATGGAGCACATGCGTTCGGGCAGTTCACGTTTTCAATAGAAGACCTCGATTGCGATTATTATGGTACGAGTCTTCATAAGTGGCTGAGCGTGCCGCTTGGAGCTGGTTTTCTCTATGTAAAAGAGAAGAATATCCCGAAGCTGTGGCCGCTTTTCGGGGATACAGAAAAAGAGCCGTCGGACATCACGCGGTTGAATCACACCGGTACGAATCCGGTTCATGTTGATCTAACGATTGCCAATGCGATCGACTATCACAATGCGATTGGCGCCGAGAGGAAAGAAGCTCGATTGCGATTTATTCAAAATTACTGGACGGATCGAGTTCGTCAGATTGATAATGTTATTTTGAATACTCCAGAGGATCGACATCGTTCGTGTGCGATTGCTAATGTTTTAATCAAAGGAATGGTTCCGGCGGACATGGCAAAAGCATTACTCGAAACCTACAAAATTTGGACTGTAGCAATCGATGGTTCAGGCGTACAAGGCTGCCGTATTTCGCCAAACGTTTTTACGAGCACTGAGGAATTGGATGCGCTGGTTGATGCCTTGAAAGCGATGGCTGCCTGAGTGGATTAGCCGTCTTGTTGAAGAAATCGAACCTATTGGCTCGAAGAGACACCTATTTGCTGCGTAGCAGCAACAAACGTAGCGTTGTTAAAAATAAATTGAGAAGAGTTTTTAGTCAACGGTCTGACGACCTTGTGTCCTCTCTAGGCGCGAGCCCAATAGGTATCCGTTTCACGGATAAAAAGTTCGAAGTCTGACGACGAAATCGAGCGTTTGTTAGCGACTGGCTAAACGATCACATCGTTCAGAATGTTGAGCGTTTGATATTCTCCTAGGAATATTCACTCTTTCGCTCTCAAATCGTAGCAAATGAGGCGCGTTTTGGTGCCGTCGACTCCGGTGTCGTTTTGGCCGACGTATAGCAGTCCTTTGCTAAGAGCGGGCATGGCCCAGGTTTGGCGAGCGAGAAATAGGTGCGTTCGGTCGAGTTCTTTGTAGCCTTCTGGGTTTAGGTCGATCCAGGCGAGGTGACCGTATTGGCCGAGGACGAGGCCGCGTCCGTCAACGAGCATAATAGAGGCGAGCGCCGGTGAAAGATTGTATTCCTGCGTTTCTGGTCCACTACCTACTTCGGTCATCCATTCCGGTTCGGTTTTCCACATTTCTTTTCCAGTGGCGATTTCGATACAGACTAAAGGGGCGTTTTGCGGGCCGTGACCGTCGATTCCGTACAAATAGCCATCTTTGTGAATGGCGGTCATGAAGTGTGTATTTAGAATTTCGTTACTCCAAATCTCTTCGCAACTTCCATCGGAACCAATTTCTAGAAGAGCTCCCCCGGCACCGTAGCATTCGGAGATGTAGACGTGGCTGTCGACAATGACAGGAGAGGAGGCGTTGACGGATTCGTAGCGCGTGCCTCGCCAGGGGAATGAGCAATCGACGTGGCCATTTTTTGGATCGATAACCAATAGACCTCCGGTCGCGGGTCGACTTTCGCCACCGGCGAATACGAATATGCGGCGTCCCGCGGCGGTATCGGCGGGAATGGGTGATGCGTAGCTAGGTCCCCATTCGTTGCCTGCTCCCCATTGCATCGCTCCCGTGCGTTTGTCGAATGCGGCGACACAGGGTCCATCGGGAGACCCGACATTGACAATAACCGAATTGCTTTCGAGTAGTGGGGTCGCCCCTACGCCGAAGAAGTCCAAAGTGAGATCGAATTCCGTCTTAAGGTCGCGTTGCCAGATGAGCTGGCCGGTTGTTAGCGATAGGCAGGTGAGTTTAGCTTCGACTCCCAGAGTATAGATGAAGTGGCCATCGCTGATTGGCTGGCAGCGCGGTCCGTTGCTGAATCCGTATCGATCGCGGTATAAGGTGGGATAAGTGGTTTTCCAATACTGCTGGCCGTTTTCGGCGTTTAGGCATTCTATAATCGATTCGTCGCCAACACGGTGAAAAAGGACTACGCGTTCACCGATAACCGAAGGCGAAGCGTACCCTTCGCCTTTGGAAACTTCCCACAATTTATCGGGCCCGGATTTACCAAAGGAATTTGATAATTTCGTTTCTTTCGAAACCCCATTGTGAGTGGGTCCTAGGAAGTCTTTCCAGTCGTTGGTAATGGCTCCGTAGGGAAGCGGTTTGGGCGATCGGTAGAATGTGAGCTCTTTCTGAATAGCGAGAAGGGGGGTCGCTTTGGATTCCAGTTCAAAAACTTCAGGAGGCGCCGGGTCGGCGAATTCCTGAGCGAAGCTAGCGAGGCCCAGGTTGGTGAATGCAATGGCGAGAGTGCAGCGAAAGAACTTCATGGATTGATGGCGATCGAAGTTCATTGGATGGCGTGAATGGGGTCAACATTCGAACGATTCGTAGAAATTGTAGAAGGTAGGGCCAGGGTGCGCTGAGCCGCGAATTTTTGGGTGGATCTTTTATAATAGCATGGTGCAGGCGCGAGCATTGCATTGAGATCGGAACGAACTGATTGGAAAACGCTTTGAACTTGGTTATTGGGAGGTAAAGCTTTTCTTTAGTAGCTCCCTTAAGCGGTCGGGCGTTTCGGCGGTAGTTTTGGCGACGAAACCGGAGGCGTGTGCGAAGTGGACGTCGGCCTCGGTTTCGATGAGGGTGAAATTCATGCTTGGGTGGTCATTGTATCGAGTGAGTCCATACCCGTTTCCACGTCGGTCAGGATAGACCATGGCGATTGTGGTGTTGGCGAGCCCTTGTTCTTCGAGATAGCGAGGCAGTCCCATTGAGGGTTCTTCGGGGAGGGGTTCCGTGCGAGGAAGGTAGATGGCTTGGAAGGTCGAGCCGTTGCTTTCAATTTTCCAGAGTTCGGAATTTTGAGCAATGAAGTCGAGCCGTGTTCGAAGCGACCTTAGGTAGTCGACTAGGTCATCGCCGATCATTTTCATGATTTCCCAGATGGGTTCGCCAGGGGAGTGTAGGTTTTTTGAGGCGAAACGGCGAAGGAGAGTTATGTCGATTGGGGAGCTAAGTTTGCCGATGATGTCGCGTTCGACGCCGAGCCATTTAGCGGTTCCGTTGGCGCCTCGGCAATCGAACCATTCAGCAGGTTCGAGCCACTCACAGAATTTTTGGGCGTCGGTGTAAAGTTCTAGGTGTTGGAGAATGAGCGAGAGCGAGCAGGTCGGCTTCGCGTCGCGGGGGAATTGGTGGTGATCGAAATTGCGACTTTCGGGTTCATGGCGATGGCCGACGTCGATGACGAATGTATCCGAGTTGCTCAAGTCCGCTTCGGTGGCTTCGCGGCGTTGGATATCGGTGGGATGTTCGGATAGCAGAACGCAGCAAGCGAGGAATTCGTCTTTATGGGCGCTGCCCGGATGGGTGATGATGGCTTCAGTCATTTTTGGAAAAGGAGGTGACCGTAGGGACTCGTTGGCATACGGCAAGCGGGAATCGGTTTTGTACGAGACCCTTTTAATCGCTAGGAATTGTGAGGTTTATTGAGTGACAATTGGGCTCCGATACGTTCCATTTTGGAAACTATTTGATACCTATGAGTCGAAAGAACCCTCTAACCGAAACTGAAACCCCTGTTAAGGAAACGCCGTATTCGAGCGGCGAATGGAAGGTCGTTGAATGTCAGGAGACGGGAATGGTCTTCTTGCAGAATCCTCCGGATTATTCCCAATTGGTTGACCAGTTTGCCTGGGAAAAGACTTACGAAGAGGAGAGTGCGCGTCGTCGAAAGGAGGAGCCGGTATTGGCTTTTGCGAGTAATGTGAGCAAAACAATGCGCCGTAATTTGCAAAAGCGCGAGCGAATCGAAAAAGTAGTGCATAAGGTCCTTTCGAGAATTGTGAAGGAGGGCGTTTTGGACGACGGGGTTTCTATGGTCGATGTTGGTTGCGGGACGGGCGAGAAACTGGTTCGGATTAGTAGTTTCATCCTAGAGCAGCAGGGCGTTGCGGTTCGACCTTTGGGCGTGGAGATCTCGGCTCAGTTGGCGAAAGAGACTAACGAAAGGTTGGTGGAATTAGGCGGGCGTTGCATTCATTCGAATGCGGTCGAAGGCGTAGAGTCCTTGGAGGATGCTTCGGTCGATCTGGTTATTTTTTGTTCCTACTTGGAGCACGAGGTCGAACCGATGGCTGTTTTGAGGGCGGTGTCCCGGAAATTGAGGAAGGGTGGTTATGTGATCATCAAGGTGCCGAATTACGGATGCTGGAATCGCCATTTCCGTCAGAAACGCTGGTGCGGTTTTCGCTATCCGGATCACGTGAATTATTTCACTCCCAATACCTTGACCCGTATGATCGAGACCTCCGGGCTCAAGTTGTGGAAGATGAACTTCTATGATCGATTGCCGACCAATGACAATGTTTGGGCTATTGCGAGGCGATAGGGAGCGAATGGAGTGGAAAACCTAAACTTTGAGGCGTATTCGAGCGCTTTCGATTTGCCTCGCAATGGGAATTCCGAATCCTTGCCAATCCATTTCAACGCAACGCATTAACCAAAAAAATATTATGCCAATCACTACAGGAACGAAAGCTCCCGATTTCACTTTAAAAACGAAAAACGATGAAGGCTTGGCCGACGTCACTTTGAGCGACAACTACGGAAAGGCTTCCACGGTCTTGTTGTTCTTTCCACTCGCTTTCACCGGCGTTTGCCAGGATGAACTTTGCTCGATTCGCGATTCGCTCGGCGATTATGATGGTCTCAATGCCCAGGTTTACGGCATCAGCGTTGATAGTCCGTTTTCTCAAGAAGCGTTCGCCAATGCGAATGGCGGCTTCAAATTCCCGCTCTTGAGTGACTTCAATAAGGACGTAAGCACAGCTTACGATGTGCTTTTCGAAGATCTGATAGGATTCAAGGGCGTTTCGAAGCGTGCGGCTTTCGTCATCAATCAATCGGGCGATGTCGTTTATAGCGAGTCGAGCGACGATCCGAAGCAACTTCCGGACTTCGACGCGATAAAAGCAGCCTTGGCTTAACGCTATTTCAAACAATTGCAGGACGGCGCCGAATGCGGGCCGTCCTTTTTTCAGCATTCGAAAACAAACTATTAGAACGAATAATAACGATCATGATTTGCGCAAAGAGCGCGGTCTACAGTCGAATTCGAGTGTCGGAATAGAAAAGCCCTAAAATCGGGGCGACTGATTACAGCAAAAGAAAAACGATAAAATGAGCGATCTACCAAATCCGCTAAACTCCCTAAAAACGTTCAATTCCGGCTCCGAAGGAGCTTCTTATTTCTATTCCTTGCCTTCACTTGAGGAAAGTGGCTTTGGGCCGATTTCGAAGTTGCCGATATCCATTCGGATCGTTCTCGAGTCCGTTCTACGTAATTGCGATGGGAAGCGCGTGACCGAGGAAGACGTTAAGGCTTTGGCTAACTGGAATGCAGCGGTTCCGGCTCAGATTGAGATTCCCTTCGTCGTCTCGCGTATCGTTTTGCAAGATTTTACCGGTGTACCTTTGCTCGTCGATTTAGCGGCCATGCGTTCAGCGGTGGCTGAATTGGGCAAGGATGCGGCGATGATCGAGCCGCTCGTACCGGTCGATTTGGTAGTCGATCACTCGGTCCAAGTGGACAAAGCCGGAACCGCTCAGGCGTTTAAGGAAAACATGGCCATTGAATTCGAGCGCAATATGGAGCGCTACGAATTCCTCAAGTGGGGGCAACAGGCCTTTGAGACCTTTCAGGTAGTTCCTCCTGGAATCGGAATCGTTCACCAAGTCAATCTGGAGTATTTGGCTAAAGTCGTGCAACAGAGAGAAACGAACGATGGGTCAGTATTCTATCCCGATACGCTCGTCGGAACTGATTCGCACACGACGATGATCAATGGTTTGGGAATCGTTGGTTGGGGAGTTGGCGGCATCGAAGCGGAAGCGGGCATGCTCGGTCAGCCAGTTTATTTTCTCACGCCTGAAGTTGTGGGCGTCGAACTCACAGGTTCGCTAAAGGAAGGCATCACTGCTACTGACCTTACACTCACGATTACTGAAAAGCTCCGTGCTCTTGGGGTGGTCGGCAAGTTCGTCGAGTATTATGGCGAAGGCGCTCGTAAGCTATCGCTTGCTGATAGGGCAACGATCGCTAACATGGCTCCTGAATACGGGGCGACGATGGGCTTCTTCCCGATCGACGAAAAGTCTTTGGACTACTTGCGCGAAACGGGACGCAGTGAAGCGCAAATTTCTGCGATCAAGGGATACTGCGAGGCTCAAGGAATTTTCGGCATTCCGGATGCGGGAGATATTGAATACACGAAGAGCGTTTCCGTCGATTTGAGCGAAATCGAACCGAGTGTCGCGGGACCTAAGAATCCCAAAGAGCGCATCGCGGTTTCGAGCTTGAAAGGCGCTTTCAATGAGCTTTATCAAAAACCAGCCGCAGATGGTGGATTTGGCTTGTCGGTTGAAAGTCGCGACACGCGTGTTTCAGTGAGCGATTCGGATTCGATCGGAAACGGGTCGGTATTGATCGCCGCTATTACTTCTTGCACGAACACCTCGAATCCAGGTGTTATGCTCGCAGCGGGATTGCTGGCGAAGAAGGCCGTCGAAAAAGGGCTTTCAGTTGCGCCTTTCGTGAAGACCAGTCTAGGTCCGGGATCGCGCGTAGTGACCGACTATTTGAATGAAACCGGTTTGCAGACTTACCTCGACCAACTCGGCTTCAATCTTGTGGCTTACGGTTGCACGACCTGTATCGGCAATAGCGGACCGCTTGCCCCGGAAATTGAAAGCGCAATTAAGGAAGGCGAACTTGTAGCGGCATCGGTGCTGTCTGGAAATCGCAATTTCGAAGCACGCGTTCATGGATCGATAAAATCGAATTTCCTCATGTCGCCACCGTTGGTCGTCGCCTATGCATTGGCGGGTCGAGTCGATATCGACATGTACAACGAGCCGATCGGCCAAGGCTCAGATGGGCAGGACGTTTTCTTGAAAGACTTATGGCCATCCAATGCGGATGTGGCCCATGCGGTTCGTACTGGATTGAAAACGGAGATGTTCGACAAGGAATACTCCGATGTTGCCAACTCTAATGAAGAGTGGTCGCAAATCGAATCGTCGACTGGAGCCATTTACCAATGGAATCCAGAATCTACATACATCCACGAACCGCCGTTCTTCGATGGTTTCTCGATGGAAGTCGGCACGATTAAGCCGATTGAAGGCATGCGTCCATTGGCGATCATGGGCGATTCGGTAACCACTGACCATATCTCTCCAGCGGGAGCGTTTAAGCCGGAAACCCCTGCGGGGCAGTTCCTCAATTGCAAGGGAGTCGAAACGAAGGATTTCAATTCCTACGGTTCGCGTCGCGGCAACGATTTGATCATGACGCGCGGCACTTTTGCCAATGTTCGGGTGAAGAACCTGATGGCTGATGGCAAAGAAGGCGGCTATACGAAGATTATGCCGGAAGGCGAGCCAGCTTCGATTTACGATGCGGCGCAGGTGTACAAGGAACGCGACGTGCCTTTGATCGTGTTTACTGGAATCGAGTACGGTACCGGCAGCTCGCGCGACTGGGCGGCCAAGGGAACGAGCTTGCTCGGAGTTAAGGCAGTTGTCGCACGCAGCTACGAGCGCATTCACCGTTCCAATCTATTAGGCATGGGCGTTCTTCCGCTTGAATTTCCAGAAGGCATGAGCACTCAGTCGCTTGGCCTCGATGGCTCTGAAATCGTGTCGCTTCCAGGTCTGGACGATAATCTCAAGCCGCAACAAACGCTTACTGCAATAATTGAGCGAGCGAATGGTGAAAAGGATTCGGTCGAACTAAAGGTACGAGTTGATACGGCGATTGAAGTGGAGTACCTTCGCAACGGTGGGATACTGCCATACGTCCTCAGGGATATTATTAAGGCTTCAGACTGAAAGGTTTGAGGCTTCTGGCAGGTCTCCAGTAGCGGAAACGATAGATTATAATGGCAGGCGAGGCACCAATCTTTCTGGTCGATCCAAATTCTAACCCGGTTGCGGTTAAAATTCTTGGCCGTGCGTCGTTTCAGAATGTGCTCCCGTTGAAGGATTTCTTGAAGGAATCCTGCACCTCGGGGAAACGTTGCTTTGTCTTCGATTTTTCCGAGTGCGCGGGAATGGATAGCACAGTGTTGGGTGTTTTGGCGGGTTGCGCTTTGGAGCTACGACGCTTGGAGCCGAAAGGTTCTTTGGTGTTATCGCGATTAAGCGAACGTAATCGAGATCTCGTTCGTAATCTCGGCCTTCATCGCATCGCTACGTTGGACGAAGGCGGCGACTCGTTATCAGCGGATGGAGCTAGTCAGTCTTTGTCTGGCCCGCAGCTCGACGAACTTGCCAATGCTCGCTTGTGCCTTGAGGCACACGAAAACCTCGTCGAAGCCGATTCCGGGAACCAGGCTAAATTTCAAGACGTTATCGACTACCTAAAAGGTCGCGTCGACGATGCTTAGGATGTATCGGGTTTAGAGGTTTGGTTGCAACTCTCTTGGTCATTGGCTTTTTGCGAGTTTTATTAGAGGGCTCAGGTATTTTCTAGCACTCTTAATCCACTTAGTGAATTAGAACGCAGTTCGATGGAGATTGAAGATGCATTTTCGGTTGCTTCATTAATCGTGCATCTGAATGATTTCGACCTTTATGAGCGGGACCGCAGCAAAAAACATTGATAAGGGAGCATTGCCGAATGCGGAGGGACATTTCGGGACGTTTGGCGGAAGCTACGTCCCCGAGACCTTAGTAACGGCGTTGAAAAATCTTGGAGAAGAATATGAACGGGCGAAGGCTGATCCGGGATTCAAAGCGGAGTTGGAATTATACTTGAAGGAGTATGCCGGTCGCCCGACTGGGTTGTATCATGCGGAGCGTTTGTCCGAGGAATTGGGTGGGGCGAAGATCTATCTTAAGCGAGAAGACCTGCTCCATACAGGCGCTCATAAAATCAACAATGCGATTGGTCAGGCATTGCTGGCAAAGCGAATGGGCAAAAAGCGCATCATTGCGGAAACGGGCGCTGGTCAGCATGGAGTGGCGACGGCTACGGTCTGCGCGAAGCTAGGTCTTGAATGCGTGGTGTACATGGGGGCGATTGATATGGAGCGCCAGAAATTGAATGTCTTCAGGATGGAGCTTTGCGGTGCTGAAGTGCGTAGCGTCGAAAGCGGGCAGAAGACACTCAAGGATGCGGTCAACGAAGCGATGCGCGATTGGGTGACAAATGTTCGCGATACCCATTACATCTTGGGATCGGCCCTGGGAGCGCATCCGTATCCAATGATGGTTCGGGATTTTCACTGTGTGATTGGTCAGGAAACCCGCCAGCAAATAATGGAGAAGGAAGGACGTTTGCCTGATGAAATGATCGCTTGCGTGGGTGGTGGCTCGAATGCTATCGGACTTTTCTACGAATTTCTCGATGAACCGAATATCCGACTCGTTGGGGTGGAGGCTGGCGGTCATGGAATAAAGCTAGGCGAACACGCGGCTCGTTTCGAAGGCGGTCGCTTGGGGGTTTTACAAGGATGCAAAACGTACATTTTACAGAATCCCGATGGGCAGATCGAATTGACTCATTCGATTTCGGCGGGACTAGACTACGCGGCTATTGGTCCGGAGCACGCGTATTATCGAGATCTGGGACGGATTGATTATGCATATGCGACTGACGACGAAGTCTTGGAAGCGTTTCAGCTACTGTGCCGGACGGAAGGAATTATTCCTGCATTGGAGTCGACGCATGCTTTGGCCTATATGATTAAGCGTGCTCCTGAAATGGGTAAGGACAAGATTATTGTGATGAATCTGAGTGGTCGTGGAGATAAAGATGTGAACCAGGTAGCCAAATTTTTGGGACAAGACGTATGAAGAGCATGACAGGGTTTGGTCGCGCCGAGCGGAGTTCCGATGGTATTTCAGTCTCGTTACAGGTATCCTCCGTAAATCGAAAGAACATGGAGGTCGTTTGCTCGCTTCCAAAAGAGTTTCAGCATCTTGAACGCAAGGTCGTTGAAGCGACTCGAGCGCGGGCAGGTCGCGGTCGCTTTCAGTTTTCTTTGGAGATTCGCAATGAGCGAAATGCGGCGGTAGGTTTGCCGAGCGATGCCCAAATCGATGCCGGTTTGGATCGTTTGAAGGATGTGTTGAAACGTCGCGGGTTGGCTGACACGATTGATGCGACAACGATCGTAAACTTGGCCAAACTAATCGAAGCGGAAACTCCGAAGCTGCCTGAAAAAGTAGTCGAACAGTTACTATTGGGTTGCGTGGAAGCTGCTCTCGACGAGCTTGTCGCAATGAGAGCGCAAGAGGGCGCCGCATTGAAGTTGGATTTGGGGACACGTTGTCAGTCGATCTTGGATACGATTTTAAAAATTAAGGTCATGGCTCCAGGCATGGTCGCGAAGTATCGCGAAAATTTGTATGGTCGGCTTGCCCGATCCGGCTTGGAGATTGATCTGGATGACGAGCGTGTGTTGAAGGAAATTGCTCTGTATTCGGATCGGTGCGACATTTCCGAGGAAATGACCCGCTTAGATAGTCACTTCGAGCAATTCGTGGAACTTTTGAATAAGGACGAACCTACTGGGCGTTCGATAGAATTTCTCGTTCAAGAAATTGGTCGAGAAATCAATACGACTGGCAGTAAATCCTGTTCGATTGAAATTTCCAAAAACGTGCTCGCGATGAAAAACGAGCTTGAACGAATTCGCGAACAAGTCGCGAACGTGGAGTAATCGTTATTCGCTTGGCTTTCCTTCTTCCGGTTGAATAAAGGAGAAGAGAACGTAGAGAGCGACTCCAACGGTTATGCCGGAATCGGCTATGTTGAAACTCGGCCAGTACCAATCGTTCACGTGAAAATCGAGAAAGTCTACGACGTGGCCGTATAGGAAGCGATCGATAACGTTGCCTAGGATTCCGCCGATTATGAGTCCGAAGGCCCATTGGGATTGGATTCGTTCCAATTGTAGAGTTTTGCGAAAAAACCAAAGCATCGCAAGGGCGAGTAGACCGACCAGGGCGAGGATCTCGCTGTGGCCGCTAAAGAGGCTCCATGCCGCACCCGTATTTCCTACGTGCACGAGATTGAAGAACCCTGGGATTACCTCAATGCATTGAGGCGGGTAGAATGCTCCAAAGGGGAGAGCTTCGATAATCAGCAATTTAGTCGCTTGATCCAGTACGAATACAAGCAGAGCCAAGCCGAGTAGAATTTTGTACGCGGCAAGGCTTCGCATCGAAAAGGTGGATACCGAAAAGGTTTTAATCCGAATCCGCGTCACCCAACGGTATAGCGTCGTCAGAAGTGGCGTCAGCAAAAATTCCGCCGCGTTGCACGCTGCGCGTTTGGTTCTTTTCGAGTTGTTTCTGCGTTTCGACTGAGTAGCGGGTGAACGGTACTGCCATGAGACGTTCTTCGCGGATATGTTTGCCGGTCATTTCGCAGATGCCGTATTTGCCGGTGAAAACGCGTTCGATGGCGGCCTCGATTTCCGTGAGAGCATCTTGTTCGCTGGATACCATGCTGAGGGCGAAATCGCGATCGAACGTTTCCGTTCCGGCGTCGGCCATGTGTTGGCTGTAGCTGGAAAGGTCGCCTGAATCCTCTTTGCTTGAGCGTTTGAGTGTTTCCTCAGTGTGCAGATTCAGGCCTGACTTTACGTGGTCGCGCAGGTTGATAAGCAAATCGTAGAATTTTTTGTATTTCTTGGCTACGGGCCGTGTTTCGACTGGCACGGTCGTAGTTGCGACCGGATCGAAGCCCAGAATATCGAACAAGGATGCTGCTCCGAGAACGCGTTTTTCGGTTTGCTGTTCCGCTTCTTCGACAGCTTTCTGAGCTTTCTCTGTGGCAGCCTTTTTCTTGGCAACAGCCTCGTCGTCGTTTGTACGCTTTTTCGCGACGGAAAGGGCATCCTCTAGAGAAAATCCTGCGGATGCGTTAGCGACTTTCTTTTTGGCGGCTGTTTTTTTAACGCTGGTCGACGCAACTGCTTTCTTGGCGGCAGTCTTCTTTACAGCAGTTTTTTTAGCGGTAGACTTTTTTTCGGACATTAGTTGAGACAGTTAGAGTATGGCTTCGGCGCAGCGAGCGCAGGGCTCTTCGTTTTCCGTTTCGTTGTGGAGATTTGGATACCATCTCCAGCAACGGGGGCAACGACCACCATTAGCCTTGGTTACGGTTATTGATAGTTCTTCATCAGATGATTTCGCGAGTTCGACATGCGATACGATGAAGAGTTCTTCGAGAAAAATTTGGTATTTGGAAAGAAGCTGAAAAGTTGAATTGCTCGCCTTCCCGCTTAGGGAAATGTAGGCGTCGAGCGACCGTCCGATCTCTCCGCTTTTGCGAAGGCTTTCGAGCTTCTCGTTAACCGAATCGCGGAATGCTAACAGGTCTGCGAATTCTCGTGAAAGCGATTCGTCTCGCCAGGCGGCGGCCTCGGTTGGCCAGCCTTGAAGGGCTAGCGAATCGTCGACGAAATCTTTGTCAGCGAGAAAGTAGCTCCAGGCTTCGTCGGCGGTAAACGGGAGAACGGGTCCAAGTACGCGGACCAGTGTGCGGAAAATGTGGTAGATCGCGGTTTGCGATGAGCGCCTTGTCGGGTGATTTTCGGCGAGTGTGTAGAGACGATCTTTGAGGATGTCGTGGTAAAGAGCTGACAACGTTACCGAGCAAAATTGGTTGCAGAGTTGGTAGACGCGGTGGAACTCGTAGTTTTCGTAAGCGTATTCGCAAGCTTCGGCGAGAACAGCGGCTTTGTCGAGTGCCCAGCGGTCGATATCGTGCAGCTCTTGGGTCGGCATTCCGTGCTTTTGAATGTCGAAGTCGAAGAGGTTGGAGATTTGGAAGCGTAGGGTGTTTCGCACGAGACGATAGGCGTCGCTGGTCGTCTTGAGAATTTCCTCGCCCATGGATACGTCGTTACGGAAGTCCGTGGAGGCGATCCAGAGACGCACGATATCCGCGCCATATTTGTCCATGTAATGTTCCAAGGTCATGGCGCCTTCGCTCTTGGAAAGCTTGGTGCCGTCTTGGTTGACGATGAACCCGTGGGTGAGAATTTTTTTATAGGGAGCAACTCCTTCGCGAATGATTCCTGTCCAGAGCGACGATTGAAACCAGCCGCGGTGTTGATCGCTTCCTTCAAGATAGAGATCGCAGGGCCATTTGAGATCGTCGTGTTTCGTTAAAACCGCGAAATGGCTAGAACCAGAGTCGATCCAAACATCGAGCGTATCGGTCCCTGCTTTCAAGGTCTTGCCCTGCCAGCTTTCTGGGAGTTCAATACCGGCGAGAAGTTCCTCGCTTGTGGCCGTATACCACAGGTTAGTGCCGGTTTTTGCTACCTTGTCGGCGATGGCTCGGACGACGTTAGCGTCGAGATAGCCGGTGCCATCTTCGTCGTAGAAAGCGGGGATTGGAACGCCCCAGGAGCGTTGGCGGCTGATGCACCAATCGGGACGCGATTCAACGGCGCCGCGGATGCGTTTCTCGCCCCAATCGGGAATCCAGTCGACCTTTCCGATGGCATCGAGGGCTTTTTCGCGCTGACCGTCTTTGTCTAGAGCAACGAACCATTGGTCGACGGCTCTGAAGATAACCGGCGTTTTCGAGCGCCAGCAATGCGGGTAGCTGTGCGAAATTTTCTTTTTCTTAAGAAGAGCGCCGGCTTCATCTAGGGCTTTGAGGACTTTGCCGTTGGCTGGAACCCATCCGTCTTTCTCCAGCACCGAGGCGCCGACGAGAAATTCGGGTACTTGGCCGTCGTTGTCGTATTCGCCGTGGTCATTGACGGGGCAGTAGATATCTAGACCGTATTTGAGGCCTGTTAGATAGTCATCTTGTCCATGTCCCGGCGCCGTGTGAACGCAACCGGTGCCGCTGTCGGTGGTTACGTAGTCAGCGAGGACTATTGGGCTAGCGCGGTCGATGAACGGGTGTCGCGATTCGAGCCCTTCTAGGGCTTCGCCTTTGACGGTTTTGAGGATCTTCGAGTTTTCGAGCGAGCAATCGGCAGCAAATTTCTCAGCAAGATCGTTGGCTACGATGAAAACGCGTTCTCCGGATTCGACAAATGCGTAGTCGAGCCTTGGGTGCACTGCTACCGCTAAGTTAGCGGGGATTGTCCAGGGCGTAGTGGTCCAAATGACGGCAGAAAGTGGCTTTTCGATTTCGAATTTAGCTTTATCGGGTATATCGAATGCCACCCAAATAGATGGGCTCGAGTGATCCTTGTATTCGATTTCTGCTTCGGCGAGGGCCGTTTCGTAGGGAATGGACCAATAAACTGGTTTCTTACTGCGGTAGACTAGTTCTAAATCAACGAAAGAGGCCAGGGTACGGAGTATTTCCGCTTCGTAGCCGGGTAGCTTGGTCTTGTATTCGCGATCCCAATCTCCCAAAACGCCGAGGCGCTTGAATTGGCTGCGTTGGACGTCTATCCAATGTTCGGAAAACGCGTCGCAACGGTCGCGTAACTCCGCGGTCGAGAGGTCCTTACCTTCGGATTTCAGCTCTTTGGAAACCTTGGTTTCGATGGGCAGTCCGTGGCAATCCCAACCGGGGATGTAGGGCGTACGGAAGCCGCGAGCGGCTTTGTAGCGAAGGACGATTTCCTTTAAACTCTTATTGAGGGCGTGGCCGAGGTGGAGATCTCCGTTCGTGAAGGGAGGTCCGTCGTGTAGGATGAACGAAGGTCCATCGGCGTTTTGCGCTTGGATCTTCTTATAAAGATCGATCGATTCCCAGTGTTCGACCCGTGCTGGTTCGCGCTTGCCGAGGTTGGCCCGCATGGGGAAGGCGGTTATCGGGAGTTTAAGCGTATTTTTGTAGTTTTCAGCCATACCCTAGACGAAGAATGCGCGGATATTGTCCATCGGTCTCTGGCTGTCAAGGTTGGAGGCGAGAGGCTAGGGAAATAGGGGAGTATGTAGGTTGTTTAGATCGATTTCGTATGAAATATTGAGAGAAAAACGCGAAGAATTGTCTTCTATAGTGAAGAGGCAAGGAATTGCAGTTGCATTCTTTCGAGAGATTTGCCCAATGTTCGCGCCTTCCGGGGTTCATCTCTATCTAAACCAGAAGCAATTAAATGAAACGTACGCATCATTGTGGTCAACTTCGCGGAAGCGACGTTGGAAAATCGGTCTCGTTGATCGGGTGGATTGATTCCATTCGCGATCACGGCGGTATTCTCTTCATCGATTTGAGAGACCGTGAAGGCTTGACTCAGGTTAAGGCCAATCCGCATAGCGACGATAATGCGTTCAATGATTTGGTTCGGACCTTGAAGGACGAATCCGTGATTGAGATTGAAGGTCTTGTGGAGGCTCGCGAAGGGGATAATGTGAATTCCGGTTTGCCGACCGGCGAGATCGAGGTCGATTGCTCGATTGTGATCGTTCACAATATCTCGGACACGCCGCCATTTCCAATTGACGATGAGAAGGGAGACAAGGTTAACGAAGATCTTCGTTTGAAGTACCGTTACCTCGATTTGCGTCGCGGGAAAATGCGTCGCATGCTCAAGCTGCGTCACGAAACTTCGCGGGCTATCCGTAATTTTATGGACGATGAAGGTTTCTACGATGTGGAAACGCCGACTCTCTTTAAGAGCACTCCGGAAGGCGCTCGCGAGTATTTGGTACCGAGCCGTATTCAGCCGGGCCATTTCTACGCGTTGCCTCAGTCGCCGCAGCAATTCAAGCAGATGCTGATGGTCAGTGGCGTGGAGCGATACTACCAGATCGCGCGTTGTTACCGTGACGAGGATTTAAGGGCGGACCGCCAGATGGAGTTTACGCAACTCGATATCGAGCTTTCGTTCATCGACCGCGAAGACATGTACGCGTTGGTCGAAGGATTGATGAAGCGCGTCTGGAAAGAAACGCTGGGAATCGATATTTCTGCGCCGTTTCAACGTATGCCTTATCAGGAAGCGATGGATAAGTACGGCGTGGACAAGCCGGACACGCGTTTCGGTTTGGAGATCGAAGATTTCTCTGATGTTTTCGCTGCTTCGTCTTTCAAGGTTTTCTCCGGAACAGTAAAAAAAGGAGGCGTAGTTAAAGCTTTCAAGGCCCCGACGCTGGCGGACGTGACTCAAGGCGAGATGAAGAATCTCGAGGAAGTCGCAAAATCGCTTGGAGCGAAGGGATTGGCTTTTATTAAGATAGAAGGTGGCGAATGGAAGTCGCCGATCGTCAAGTTTTTCTCGGACGAAGAAAAAGCTGCTTTAAAGGAGCGTTTATCTTTGGAAGAAGGAGATATCGTATTTTTCGCAGCTTCGGATTGGGAGCAGGCGTGCGCGATTTTGGGACGGACGCGTCTTGAGTGCGCAGAGCTCTTGAAAAAGCGTGGCAAGTTGACGATCCCTGCGGACCAGTTCAACTTCCTATGGGTAGTGGATTTCCCGCTGATGGTTTACGAAGAAGAGCATGGTCGCTATGTTGCGTCGCATCATCCGTTCACATCGCCGGTTACCGAGGATATTCAGTATTTGGATTCGGATCCTAAGCGGGTTCGCGGTCAGCATTATGATTTAGTCCTGAATGGGGTTGAGCTTGGAGGCGGTAGTATCCGTATCCATCAGGCGGATCTCCAGAAAAAGGTATTCGAAGATGTGCTGAATATTTCAGCGGACGTTGTCGAGAGTCGTTTTGGATATATGCTTGAATCGTTCAAGTATGGAGCGCCTCCACATGGTGGAATCGCATTTGGCTTGGATCGTTTGGTCATGATCTTGTGCGGAGTGGCGAGTATTCGTGAAGTGATTGCTTTTCCGAAGACTCAGAAGGGGCAGTGTTTGATGACCGATAGTCCAAGTCGCGTTGCCGACAAGCAGCTCAAGGAGCTCCATATCGAAACGCTCGATATGGATGAAGAAACTGAATAAGTCGCGTCTTCAGTTCGTTCAATTTCCTAAGACCGCTCAATTTTGAGCGGTCTTTTTTATGTCGAGATCTATATGGTCAAATTTGAGCAGGGGCGCGGGGTAATCGCCCTTGTTCGATATTCATTTTGGCAATGAATGGAGGGTAAACCTAATTTTTGGAGGAGTTGATCTAGGTGGCACGCCAGTTGCTAAAGAAGGAAATGACTTGATCTGCGAATGCGCAGTTTCCTTTCCTGACCATATAATATCTAACGAACGACATGAAAAAACTCCTTAGAAAACTAACCGGACCTTTGCTTTTCGCCATTGTAGCGATTGCGGTGTTCGATCTAACGCCAGCGATGGCCCAAGAAGAAGCGGGACCCGTTGACGAGTACCTTGAACTCGTTGAGGCATCCGGCGCTGAATATGCGCCGGCATTCGATTTCTTTACGGTTTCGATGCTTTGGACGGTGATTGCCGCAGCCCTCGTGTTCATTATGCACTTGGGATTTGCGACGCTTGAAGCTGGATTAACTCAGTCGAAAAATACGGTTAACATCTTGTTCAAGAATGTATGGATCATTTCCATCGGTCTAGTCACTTATGCCGTTCTTGGATTCAATACGCACTATCCTGTCGATGCCTGGCAGATTCCAGGATGGCTTGGTATCAACGGTCCGATTGGGGATCTTAATGCTGACGGTGGCGATACCTGGGGATATGGCGGACTGAGTCTCGCGATGACCGGATACGGCGACTTTATATTCCAAGCGATGTTCGCGGCTACTGCAGCGACGATTGTTTCGGGAGCAGTTGCAGAGCGTATCAAGCTCTCTTCTTTCATGATCTATTCTACGATTCTCGTAGCATTTGGCTATACGATCGCTGGTTCTTGGCACTGGGGTGGTGGCTGGCTTTCGACTTTGGGTGGTGGCGACGCAGCATTCTATGATTTTGCAGGTTCGACTGTCGTCCACGGATTCGGCGGTGCGGCAGCTCTAGCAGCTGTTATGATCTTGGGACCTCGTAGTGGGAAGTATGCGAAGGACGGTTCGATAAAGCCGATTGTCGGTCACAGCATGCCATTGGCAGCCGTGGGTGTTTTCTTGCTATTTTTCGGATGGTTCGGATTCAATGGCGGATCGGTTCTTTCTGCAAATCCAGGTCCACTAGGTTTGGTGTTCACAACCACAGCGCTTGCCGCAGCTGCCGGGGGCATTTCTTCAATTTTGATCTCTTGGATTGTTCTTAAGAAACCAGATCTTTCCATGGCTCTGAATGGCCTTCTCGCAGGCCTCGTCAGTATCACTGCGGGAGCGGATGCGGTAACGGTGTTCGAAGCGATGCTTATGGGAGCAATTGGCGGAGTATTGGTAGTCTTTTCGATTATCTTCTTCGACAAAATCAAGATCGACGATCCAGTCGGAGCAATCTCGGTACACGGCGTATGCGGAATCTGGGGTACTCTTGCAGTTGGAATATTCGGCGGAGCTAACCTTATGTCTCAGTTCATCGGCGTGATCGGAGTCTACGTATTCGCGTTTGTATTCTCTGGAGCTCTGTTCCTTATCTTGAAGGCGGTAATGGGAGTGCGCGTATCGGAGGAGGAAGAATTCGAAGGCCTTGATATCTCCGAACACGGACAAGAAGCTTACAACCACTCGAACACATAAACGCGCTCTAAAAGCTAAGTAACACATTTACTTGCATTTACGTAAGCGATTCAATTACATCAGCAATCAACCTCAAAGGATATTTCCATGAAACTTGTCGTAGCAATTATTAAGCCGTTTAAGTTGGAAGAGGTCAAAGAAGCCCTTTCAGCAGTCGGTATCGAAGGAATGACGGTAACCGAAGTCAAAGGCTTCGGGCGCCAAAAAGGACATACGGAGATCTATCGTGGTAGTGAATACACGGTCGATTTCCTACCAAAGGTGAAGATCGAAATCGCGGTTCAAGACGAAGCTGTCACATCGGCAGCCGAAGCGATTGTCAAGGCTGCCAAGACTGGCAAAATTGGCGATGGCAAGGTATTCGTGCTGCCCCTCGAAGAAGCGATCCGCATCCGTACTGACGAACGCGGCGAAACTGCGCTCTAGGTCAACCTAGGAGCCTTCCCTCGCAAAAACTTACAAGTCGGTCTCCTGAATAGGAGACCGATTTTTTTGCGTCTGTGGATGAATTCTCGCAGAGCTACCGCGTGATCTCCCTTGAGAATCGCGACATAGTAAATTTAAAGACGATCAGTCTTCGATTCGGATCTAGCGCTGATTTTAGGAGAAAGGTTTAGAGGGACTGAGGTCGAGAGAGCGGCGGTTTAGGATGCCGTAGAGCAAGACTATACAGAATGCTGCAGCGAAGTAGCTGGGGAAATAGCCAAGGGCATCTTGAAATAAGTTGGCTTCGATGGTTTCGTCCGAGACGCCTTGGCTTACTTGGTTGTTTCTTAGGTTGTAGACGAGTAGCGAGTAAAGGATTCCGATCCCTCCATAGGCGAGGTTGTAGGACAGTCCTTTGAAACTGAGAGCCGTAGCGCGGGATTCGGATGCAGTGATTTCGTTGAGGTAGGCACTCACTAGGAAACCGGTTAGGGAGATGGCTCCGTAAATGAGGACCATTGGCGCTATGCCCCAGTAGGGGACAAACCATGACATGCCGAAGAGTCCCAGGAATGTAGCGATTGCTAAAGCGTAGTAGTTGAATGATTTGGTTCGGTTCTCGGAAAGCCAGCGTCCGAGTTTTGGCATAAAAATACCCATGACTCCAAAACAGGCGCTAATGAGACCGAAGGCAGCTTCTGGCAGATCGATGCGGCGGTAGTATTCGCTATTCAAAGTGAGGATCATTCGCACCATGTGATCGATGAGGAATCCGGCTAGGATAATCATTAGCGCAGCGGGCGTGTTGAGTATCCATTTTCCGGTGGCGAGCGTTTTCGCGAATGCTGCCTTTGTGCTTTGACGAGCTTCCGAGTAGCGGAGCTTTTTGCGAGTCGCTTGTTCGGATTTGGGTTCTTTGAGGCCGATCGCTACGAAGAAGGCTCCTATGCCTAATAAAAGCGTTAGGATTAGCGGAAGCCGCATCGCGGTTTCCTTCGCGACAACGATGTCGATTGAGGCGAATGCTAAGAATTGGTTGAGTCGGTCGGCATCGTAGAGTAGAGCTCCGAGAGACATGGAGAGGATGAATGCGATGGATTGGTAGCGCATTTGGCTTTCCAATACGCGACCCCAGCTTTTCTCCATCCCAAGATCTTTTAGGGTATCGTAGGCGAGGGCTTCGTCGGCTCCGCTAGCTGAGGCTTCAGCCGCTCCGCTTAGAATACGATTGATGAGGAAGAGATAGAAGACTATCGGCATGTTTCCGATCGGAGCGAAGCAGAGTAAAGCCATCTCCAGGATCATGATCAAGGCTGCGGCGATCACTAGATTGCGCCGCCCAATCGTGTCTGCTAAAGCTCCCGAAGGAACTTCGAGTAGCACAATGGTAGCCGCCCAAGCGGCGTTTAGAATAGCGAATTGTTCTAGCGACAGGCCGAAATCCAGAAATAGGATTGTAAAGACCGGATAGTAGAATCGCGCATTGAAGAGAATTCGAAACGCAATGAAGCGACGAATATTGGGCTGCTTAAGAGCTAGGTCAGGAGAGAGGGTGGCCACGTGGGGAAAGCCAAAAGAGAACTTGCTTGAGGGCAAAGCGAAAAGCCCGCGAAGAGGGTCTAGAAAATCACAGCGATAAGGTCTTTTCCGACCGTCCAGGCTGTGTTGAGCACGTAAACCCAAACGAAAATCGAGAAAATCATCATTGATACGATACTTGGCGCATTGAATCTCATGCTCAGAAGATAGCTCAAATAACCATGTAAATAAAGAGCTAATTAACACTCTATTTACTTGTAGGGGAAAAGACTACGCTCGGGAGGGAGTTACAATGGTGAGATTAGCTCGAGGAACTTGGATTCAGACAGATTTAGGTTTTGTTCGCAGAAGTTTATGAGGTCTTGGGTGGGCGGGGCGACGAAGGTTCGGGGGCCGGTTTCAAGCTCGAAGGTCATACGATAGGCGTGTAGCGCTTGACGGTTGATGGGTAGCTGTTCGGCAAGGGCGTCAGTCCAGCCGGTTTCGATGAAATCGAGGAAAAGGGTTTCGTCGGGGCCGTAGAGTTTATCGCCAATTACGGAATGGTTTATGTGTTGGGCATGAATGCGGATTTGGTGTTTTCGACCAGTGAGAGGTTCGACGAGGGCGAGTGTGTAGTCGTCGGTTGCGTGGAGGGGGGTGAAGCGTGTTTGAGCTTCTTGGCGTCGTCCATCGGCACGCACGGTTGATTTGCAGTGGACGATACTGTTCTTGTCCTTACCTACTGCGGCATCGACTTCTGTGACTTTCTTCAAGGAGCCTTCGAGAATGGCGAGATAGCTTTTGGTAACATCGCGACGTTCGAGGGCCATTTGGAAGTGCCGCGCGGCCAGGCGATGTTTAGCGAGAAGAATAATGCCGCTGGTTTCGCGATCCAGACGCGCTATCAGGTGAATGCGTTCATACCCTAGGCCTTCTCGGCAGGCGCCAACAAGAGATGACCAGGGACCTTTTTTTGAAGGATGGCAAACAACCAGGGCGGGTTTGTTGATTAGGATCACATCGTTGTCGTCCTGAATGATCCATGAGTTGAGTTCGTCTTGGGCGATTTCCCACCCCCAATCGGTTATTGGCATAGCGTATTTTTGTTAGCTTGAAAAGGGTTGGAGAGGTCGTTCATCGATTGGGTGCGGATGGACTCTTGAGGATAGGGGCTTCGCGGAAATTGGATTCGAGATGCGCGAATGGGGTGAATTCGGCTCAAGCCAAGGGCTTTTTGCCTCGATAAAAAAAGAAGCCGTTTTGGTTCTAGAAAGATTGCAAACAGGAGGATCGGAGTGTAGTGTCTCAACTAGTTTAATGTTTGATTTTTCTATCCCTCCCAAGCCCATCCAAGAAACGGCGAGGTTGTATCTAAAGACTGTATTATCTGCTTTCGGATTCGGGTTCATTGAACAATATGAAAATCTCTCAGCGGATGTATCAAGAGAGATGAAAAGGATTTTCCGAAACGCGCTGTGCGATCCTGACCAATGGGTTGGGCGAATAGCTTTTAGCGATTCCGTTGTTTTAGTGCGGAGTCTTGGCTATCGAAGCGTAGCGGTTTTATCAAAAAAACAACAAAACAAAGGAGAACTATGCATATGCAAGCCAACAACCACGATCTGATCATTACTGGTATTCACATGGATCTGACGGAATCCCTGAAGCAGGGCGTCACTGAAAAGGTAGAAAAGCTTTTTCGGCATGAGGAGCGGATCATCAGGGTGAAGGTTGAACTGGAGGCCGATCGTCCGAAAAACGGAAAAGAGCACGGGTTTATCGCAAAGGGACACATCGAGATTAATGGACCGAGCATGAATGTTTCGGTTAGTGACCCGGATTGCCATAAGGCGATCGATTTACTCGTGGATAAGCTCGACCGGATGCTTCGCCGTCGTTCTCGATTGAGAATCGTGAAGCGCAAAGATACCCATGGATTGGATATCCCTGCGAGTCTGCCGAAAATGTAAGCATTCTCCTGCGTAAGGAGTCTGAATCCGATTGCCGGAAACAGGAATGGAAGTGATTTAGGGCTGCTTTATCTTCGGATGGAGCAGCTTTTTATTTTTTTCGAAGAAATGCCTTGAAATGGACAAGCATTGTTCCTTTTCTCCTGACGCTTGATCGCCCTTGGTGGTCTGGGATGTTTGCACTGTTAGCTCAATTGGATAGAGCGCCTGGCTACGGACTAGGAGGTTGGGGGTTCGACTCCCTCACAGTGTACCATTCAGTTTTTTTTCGAAAGCTTGGGGCACTAGGAATTGTAGAGCGTCGACATTGTTTCAAGCAGCATGAACTGGCGATAGTTCAAATTATTGAAAGCTACGCCGTCGATCGTGATCGAATAGCGTTGTCGTTTCGCTTCCTTTTGCAGGGGTTGGAAATCGAATTTCTCCTTGTAGGGAATTTGCGAAAGCACGTAGAGCATGGACTTCAATCGTGTCTCGAGTTTGTTGTTCGAGTTGATAATGGTCCAAGGACTCTGGGGTGAAGAGGTCTTTCGAAACATCTGCTCTTTGTATTTCGTAAACGCATCCCAGTGTTCTCGGGCGATTTGGTCGTTCTCGGAGTACTTCCAGTATTTGAGCGGGTTGACTTGACGTTCTTTAAACCGAAAGGATTGAGTATGTTTGGATACGGAAAGGTAGACTTTGATGATAATGAGACCATCGCGGATTTGCTTCTCTTCCCAGTCGAGGACTTTACTCATGAAATACTTGTACTGGGTTCGCGTGCAGTAACCCATAGTGGGTTCGATGAGGGCGCGATTGTACCAGGAACGATCGAAGAAGGTGATTTCCCCTTCTTGAGGAAAGTGCTTCTCGTAGCGGCGAAACCAGTTTTTAGATTCTTTCGGAGTAGGGATTCCTAATTCGACAATATTGAAGTGCTTGGGCATCATGTAATCGGTGAATCGTTTGATCGACGATCCTTTTCCTGCTGCGTCACGGCCTTCGAATACGAGGGCTACGCGTTTGCGGTTATTGATGACCCAATGCTGTAAATTGATGAGTTCGACCTGTAGGCGGCGTTTTTCTTCCAAATAAGTCGAGTAGCTTATGTTGCTGTAGAAATCGAAAAATTTACTGTCTACGAAATCGGTATTCTTTATGGTCATTGAAGCGGGACGATCGGCTCTGCCTTAGTTGAGTGCTGGGAAATGTATTCGACTGTTTCCCGCTCTCGTAAGACTCAATCCCTTAGATCTGAATTGTATGATCAAGACAATTCAATTGAGCTTTTGTTACGGTCGAACGACGTCGCCGATGTCTAGTCTCCGCTGCCAGCGCGCGAATAGACCGCAGGGAAGGGCGTTGAGACTATTGGATATCGGAATCCCTATCTCGCCCGAGTTGACGGTGCCGTCGAGTTTGCTGAGAGTTTCTCTAACGAGATTGCCGACGACGATTGGGGATACTCCGGTCGTATAGGCATTGACTAAGAAAAAGAGGGGTTTTGGAGTGAGAAGCTGACGGCATTTTTGAAGGAATTTCCATAGGTCACGATCGAATTGCCAAACTTCGCCTTTCTTGCCGCGTCCGTAGGAAGGGGGGTCCATGATAATCCCATCGTATTGAGTGCCTCGGCGGATTTCGCGTTCTACGAATTTCATGCAGTCGTCGACGATGTAGCGAATCGGCGCGTCGCTTAAATTGCTGAGAGCCGCGTTTTCTCGGCACCAGGCGACCATGCCTTTTGCTGCATCGACGTGGCAGACGCTAGCTCCAGCTGAGGCTGCGGCGATTGTCGCGCCACCAGTGTAGCCAAAGAGATTGAGTACTTTCGGGGGAGACTTCGCTTTGTTGATGAGTTTGCTAAACCAATCCCAGTTGGCTGCTTGCTCGGGGAAAAGGCCGGTATGCTTGAAGTCGGTCGGCTTGATTTTGAGAACTGAATTTCGGTAGTTGATTTTCCATGATTCCGGAAGCTGCGTCCGGTACTTCCATTTCCCACCTCCTTGGTCGCTCCGATGGTAGAACGCATCGTAGTTCCCCCAGCTAGAGGAATTCAGTGGCCAGATAACCTGCGGATCGGGACGAACGAGGATGAATTCGCCCCAGCGCTCCTTCTTCATGCCGTCACCGCATTCGAGGATTTCGTAGTCTCTCCATTTGTCCGCCAGTATCATCGGCGATCAGAGAAGCGCGTTTGACGGCGTTGATCAAGCGCTGGAAATTTTCGAGCACTATTACGGAATCCCGATCGTTAGCGAAGGATTTGGAATTCGGGCCAAAGGGATCCAATACAAGGAAGGTGGCGATAATGTTCGGCGAAATCCAATCCGTAGCCCACAACGAAGGCGTTTGGAATGTCGAATCCTGAAAAGTCGGCTTGGATGTCGACTTGTCGCCGTTCTTTTTTGTCGAGTAGAACGCAAGTCTTTAGGGAGGCGGGTTTTGCTTCTTCGAGATGGTCTACAATCGCTGATAGCGTGTTCCCCGTATCCAAGATGTCGTCTACGACGAGTACGTTTTTCCCGGCGATATCGGTCTTCAATGCGCTGGCGATGCGTGGCGGCGAGCTTGATTCGGTGGCATTGCCATAGCTATCTGCCCGGATACAATCAAGGCGAGTGGGCACGTTGAGTTTACGTATTAGGTCGGCGGTGAAGACGAGAGCGCCGCTAAGCACGCAAACTACAGTGAGATCCTCATCAGCGAATTGGGTCGAGATTTCGCTGGCGAGGGATTTGATTCTTTGATCGATTTGCTCTTTGGATACGAGAATCGTTTCGAGATCGGATTCGCTAAAACTGGGTTTGGGCTGGAGGGTTTCCATTCTAGTCCAAGGCTTGAATTTCCTTAAGGAACGCGGCTTGGTTTTCAGCTTTGAAAAAGGCCGATCCGGCGACGAATGTATCGACACCGGCTGCCCGGCATTGACGGGCTGTGTCGATGTTGATGCCACCGTCGACCTGTATTCGGAAATTTAGGCCACGTTCGTTTCGCCATTGATTAAGGATAGCGGTTTTTGTCAAAACGCTTTCATCGAATGCTTGTCCGCCGAAGCCGGGCTGTACGGTCATGGCCAGCGCGATGTCGATTTGGTCGAGGTAGGGCTCGATGGCTTGGCATTCGGTTTTGGGATTGAACACGATTCCCGGTTTGGCTCCGAGGTCCCGAATACGTTGCAGGGTAGTGGAAATGTCGTAATCGGGCTCTACGTGTATCGTTACCTGTTCGGCTCCCGCTGAGATGAAGGCTTCGATATAGTCTTGCGGATTGTCTAGCATTAGGTGGACGTCGAAAAAAAGATTCGATTTGGGCCGAAGGTCGGCGACTGTTTGCGGACCGAAGGTTAGATTCGGCACGAAGTGTCCGTCCATTATATCTATGTGAAGCCATTGAGCTCCGAGTTTTTCAACTGCGTCGACATTGTCTGCTAGCCGTGTATGATCGGCTGCTAGCATTGAAGGGGCTAAGATCGAAGGTTCCATTGGCAGCCTATAAGAATTGATTGCGGCGAATGGATTTGCGAACTCAAAATTGGTTGGCCTCGGCTTGCCTTACCAGGTATCGACGATTGTTTCGGCGATTCGTTGGCCGATGGCTCCCGCGATCTCCGGGCCGGCTTGATGTTCGGCATTCACTTGTCCGCTGTCGGCGAAAATATCTTGTTTCGTCAAAATGCGCCGATCAATGAAAACAGGTTCGAGTTTTGAACCGTTTTTTCGGTAAAGCGAGCAAAGTGTTTCGAATTCGAGTTCGTATTTACGACCGCGTCCGACATCGATGGAGGAAACAGCGGCGATGTCCCGGACCACCGAAACGACCCGGGTTTCGAGTACGGTATCCGCATCGTCTTTCGAAGCGATTGAGAGAAATCCGGTGTCCGAGATCGATTTGCGGATTGAAGCTGTCAAGGAAGACTTGAGCATCGGGAAGGTGGATTCGTTCCGAATCGGGATTACGTAAACGCTGTTGTAGGCGTCTGCGTTTCCTGGTTGGCCTAGTTGGTACGAGGCACAGCCGGAAAGGACGAGCAGCGAGACAAGCAAAAGGTACCTTGGAAAGAAACGACGCATGTATAATCTGATACGGTTCCGGTGGAGACTTAGATCTAGAAAATACCGAGTACTTTACGTCTCGCTCGTTTCTCAGCCTTTTTTTCTAATTCTTCGACTGTAGGTGCTTTGCGTTCGGCTTCCGCTGCCTGTTCACCGCCGAGCTTTTCTTCTTTTGCTTCGATCATAGTGATTTTATTCCGAGCCATCTCGGCGCTACCTGAATTGGGAGCAATGGTGATCGCTTCGTTGTAGAGAACTTTTGCTGCGTGGAAGTTGGCCCGTTTGTGAAAGTAGAAATCGCCAATTTTGACCTTGCTCAGAGCCATTACGTCTTCCGCTCCTTCAAGTCCGCCTTCGGCTTCGTCGACTCGATTATTGGCAGGGAATTGGATGAGGAAATCGTCGAAAAAGGTGATGGCATCTTCCGTATTGCTTTGGTCGTAGTAAGGACCGCGGACTAGGCTGGCATGCGTGCTGGCTAACTGAATATAAGCATCGGGAGTGAGGAAGCTTCTCGGGTAATTGGTGATGAGTCGGTCGAGCGAATAGATGGCCATCGTCTCGTTCTTTCGTTTCGCCCATATTTGGGCGACATTCATCAGTGCGAGTGGCGAGTAGTCGCTGTAGGGAGCGATTACGACGATGCGTTCAAAGTAGGCGATTGCTCGGTCGTAATTGAGGAAGCCTGGAAATATTCCGAAGATTTTGACTCGGTAGTTCTCTTGGCGTCGGACGGCGATTTTGTACATTTCACCAATCGTATCGTTAAAACTCCCGAAACTTGGATAGACATAGGCAATGAGCTCGTAGGCATCAAACGCTTTGTCGATCTTGTTTTGCCTAAGACGAATCTGGCTGGTACGGAAGAGAGCTTCGGGTGCGTACTGGCTTTTTGGGTACTTTTTCTGAACGCGCTTGTATTTGCGCAGGGCAGTTCGGAAGTTCTTCTTTTCTTCGGCTTTACGGCCGGCATTCATCCAGTCGAGAATCCGCTGGATCTCTTGCGGGAGGAGTCCGGATAGTTCGACTTCGTCGGACTGGTAGCCATTGGCAGAATCCCAAGACAGGTTTGCTGCGTTGGCTCCAAGAGCGAGCAGGAAAAGCGCTAGCGTGGGAATGAGATTGCGAAACATGGATTTAGGAGGCAAATGGCTATCGTTGATGGTATCAAGCTTTAGTTTAGTTCTCGCGACTAACAGCGGATTAGGGCGGCTCCCCAGGTCAGACCAGCTCCGAATGCGACCATTAGGGTTAAGTCGCCCGATTGAATGCGGCCTTCTCTACGAGCTTCATCGAGTGCGATGGGGATCGATGCAGCGGAGGTGTTACCGTATTTGTCGAGATTGAGATAAAAGCGATCCATAGGGATTTCGAGGCGTGATGCGAGCAGTTCGATGATCCTCATATTGGCTTGGTGAGGAATCACGCATGCCAGTTGGTCAGATTTGAGCTCATTTTGTTCAAGAATTTCTTTAGCTGCCTGTTCCATCACCTTGACGGCGAGCTTGAATACTTCGCGGCCGCGCATTTTTAGGTAGTGCAGTCGGTTGTCGATGGAGGCTGGAGTTGCTGGTTGGGAGCAGCCACCGCCTGGCATAAAGAGGACGTCGCTGTTGGCTCCATCGGCTCCGAGCTGGAAGTCCAAGAGGCCTACGTCTGCCTCATCGGAAATACTGAGAATTGCTGCTCCGGCTCCGTCGCCGAAGAGCACGCAGGTCGTGCGGTCTTGCCAGTCGAGAATGCTGGAGAGCTTTTCTGCTCCGATGATCAGGGCATTGCGGTAGCTGCCGCTTTTGAGAAGGGCCGAGGCGACTTCCATGATGTAGAGGAAACCGGAGCATGCCGCTTCGATGTCCATGCATATGGCATTGGCGATACCGAGTTTCGTTTGGACGAGACAGGCCGTGGAAGGGAACGGCATGTCGGGGGTGATCGTCGCTACGATGACGATGTCGATGTCCGACGCTTCTAAGCCTGCGTTCTCGAGAGCTCTCGCGGCGGCTTTTGCCCCCATGTCGGAAGTGTTCTCGGTTTCGTCCGCGATCCGGCGTTCTTTTATGCCACTTCGGGTGAAGATCCACTCGTTGGAAGTATCTACGAGTTTTGCGAGGTCGTCGTTGGTTTTGATGTTTGCTGGCGTGTAGGAGCCTGTTCCTTTTATGACGACTGAGCGTGGTGCTAAACTCATGATCTGAGACTGAATGCTGAGACAGGGCTTTGTGGCAACCTGCAAATTCGAGTGTGGCTTACTTTGCCGATGGAAAGATGATATGGTTAACCTTTTGGATGTCGCTAATAATCTGAGTGTTTAGGTCTGAGCTTATAATTTCGTTGGCGATTCGAATCGCGTTCATCACTGCCTCCCGATTGCTGGAACCGTGGGCTTTGAGGATGTTTCCTTTTAGTCCGAGAAGGGGCGCGCCACCATAGCGGTCGGGATTGAGCTGGGTTTTAATCGTATCGTAGGCTCCTTTTGAGCAGAGATAGCCAAATTTTCGCAGTGGATTTTGTTCGAGCTCGCCTCCGAGGAAATCTTTGAAAAGGCATTTGAAGAGGGATTCGCACGTTTTGAGCACGACGTTGCCGGTAAATCCGTCGCAAACGACGACATCGACGACGTCTTCGAAGAGTTGAAAGCCTTCAATCGGGCCGTGGTAATTTATGAGATCAGGCAGTTTTTTGAGTAGATGGTTGGTGGAGTTTGTGATCTCGTTGCCTTTGCCTTCTTCTGTCCCAATCGTCATTAATCCGACTCGTGGATTGGCTGTGCCGAGGACGTGTTTGCAATAATCGCTGCCAAGCACGGCGTTGTGGACGAGGTGTTCGGCTTTCGCAAGCGGATTGGCTCCGGCGTCGATTAAGACGAAATGGCCGGTTTGTCGCGGCATGACGGTAGCGAGGGCGGGGCGCTCGACGCCTTCCATCGTCCGAAGACGGATCGTGCCGCTTGCCATGAGCGTGCCGGTGTTACCACAACTGACGACCACGGCGGCTTCGCCGTCTTTAACGAGTTCAATCGCTCGAGCCATGCTCGAGTCGCGTTTTTGCTTCATTGCCTGAAGCGGTTTGTCGTCCATTTCGACTACTTGAGAAGCGTGTCGAATTTGAAGCTTTGGATGGTTAGCGAGATCGGCTTCTGCGACGATTGGTCCGAGAATGGACTCCTGGCCAACCAGAATGACGGGAGCGATCTCTGATACATTCTCTAGGGCAAGCTTGACGGCTGCGACCATTTCGGTCGGACCTTTGTCGGAGCCCATAGCATCTACAGCGATGCAGGCGTTACCCTGATCGGACATAATCTATTGAAATCCTAGATAGTGAATCGGTGTGCGATCGAAGTGTGCTGCCTATTTTAGACAGAAGCGTCGATCACTTGACGTCCGCGGTACATTCCGTTGTTCGGATTGACGCGGTGTGGACGGAACGCAGTGCCGTCCACGGGATCTTTAGAGAGCTGTGGCTCTTCGAAGCGATTGGCTCCTCTGCGGAGACGACTGCGACGTTTGGACTGCTTACGTTTTGGATTAGCCATTTTAGTAAAGTTCTTTGCTCGGTATCGCGCGTGGTTCTGTAAAAAGAGCGGTTGATAACTGGCGGTATGTGGGCCGTCAAGTTAATGTTTGAATTTAGCTGAGAATAGGTGAGAGCGGTTAGGAGTCTATTTACGAGACACGGATCGTGGAGTTTTGAATTGTTTTTGGCAATAGGGAGCTTAATCCTTTTTCTTTATGAAATTAGTGGAGTGCCTTTCGATCGTTGCCGCAGGAGAAGATTTGACTCAGGATCAAGCCTATGGCGTTGCTGATTTGTTGGCTTCGGCCGAGGTCGATGCAGGGACAAAGGGGGATTTTCTGACGCAATTGGCCCAAAAAGGCGAATCGCCGCAGGAGGTGGCGGGCTTGGCAAAGCGTTATCGGGAGCTCGCCAGGGACCCTGGTTTGCAGGAATGGCAGGACCGAGCGATTGACGTGTGCGGCACCGGAGGCGATAAGCAGCACACTTTCAATATTAGCACTACGGTGACGTTCGTCGTTGCCGCGGCTGGAATTCCCGTTTTCAAGCATGGCAATCGTTCGATTACTTCGAAATGCGGCAGCTCGAACCTACTCGAAGCTTTGGGAGTGACCATTATGGGCGAGGACACTTTGTTGCGGGAGTCGATGAGGGAGCTGGGTTTTTGCTTTATGTTCGCTCCGGCATTTCATCCGGCGTTCAAGGAAATCGTTCCGGTGCGCCAGGTTTTGGCGGAGAAAGGCCAGCGAACGGTTTTCAATATGCTAGGACCTTTGATTAATCCGGCGAAACCGCCTTATCAGTTGTTGGGAGTTTTCAGCGAATCGGTGGTCGAATTGATGGCATCGGCTCAGCATGCCCTTGGGCTGAAGGCAGGGTTGATCGTGCATTGCGATCTCGGAGAGCTAGGCGGGATGGACGAATTTAGCGCTGCAGGTACGAACGTTGGTAGAGGTTTCGGAACGCTTCGCGATGTGGCAGAACGGTGGTCGCCCGAGGAAATGGGTATTCGTTCGGGTAGTTTGGACGATCTTCAAGGGGGTAATGTTGACGTCAATCTGTCGATCTTGGACCAACTGTTAGACGGAAAGGCGAAGCCTGCCTTGGAAGATTCGGTGGTGGCTAACGCAGCGGCAGCGTTTTTCGTTGCAGGACGCTATACGAGTATTCGAGAGGGGATCGCTGAAGCGAGGGATTTACTTTTGGGCGGTCTTACTCGCGCGAAAATCGATCAAACTCGGGAATTTTATAATCAATAATGGCTCTTAAATATTTTGGGACTGATGGCATCCGCGGTTTGTATGGCGGGTCGAATTTAAATGATAATATTGCTTATCGAGCAGGTTTAGCGGCAGCTAGAGTTACGAAGCTCCGCTACGGTACGGAATCGCCTCTCATTGTTATAGGGAGAGATACGCGTGCTTCGGGAGTCGCTCTTTTGGCTGCTTTGGCGGCGGGGTTTGAGTCCGAGGGTGGTCGCGTAGAGTCGATCGGGGTGGTGCCTACTCCGGCGGTAGCCAAGGTGGTGGCTTTAGGCGAGGCGTCGATGGGCTGTGCTATTACGGCATCTCACAATCCGCACACGGACAATGGCATAAAATTTTTTCAAGCGGATGGGACCAAGCCTTCCGAGTCTATGGAGCAGAATTTAGATGAGGCGGTTGGGGCTGCGGATGCAGTGGACGCTTCGAGTTGGCCATTCGTGGAAGATGTGGCCTCGGAGAAATGCGAGCTGTATTTGAAATCGGTTCGGCAGGCTTTTCCGAAGGGCATGTTGAGTGGCAAGCGAATTGCATTGGATTGTTCGAACGGGGCTTTGAGTGCATTCGCAAGAGAGGTGTTCGAGGCATTTGGCTCCGAGACAACAACGGTGGGAGATGCTCCGAACGGATCGAATATCAATGATGGCGTAGGGAGTGAATGCCCGCAGTCGTTATCGACTGTTTTCGAGACTGGGACTTTCGATATGGGTTTCGCCTTTGATGGCGATGGCGACCGTATGATCGCGTTCGACGAGACAGGTACCAAGCTGCCGGGTGAAGCGACCTTGGGACTCTTGGCCATTCGAGCAAAAGCTCAGGGAAAACTAAAGGGGGATGTTCTTGTTACAACCGATCAAAGCAATCTTGGTTTGGACGCGGCTCTTGGATCGAACGAGATTGTGGTCGAGCGAACGAATATTGGAGATAAGTTTGTATCTCGATTAATGATTTCCGATGGATTTTCTTTGGGAGGAGAAGAATCGGGTCATGTTGTGGTCGGCGGTTTTTCTATGACGGGCGATGGATTGTTTTCTGCATTGAAGGTCGCCCAGGCAATTGTTGAATCCGGGCAATCGTTGGGTAAACTAGCCTCCTTTTATCGGGCGTACCCCCAGCAGACGAGAGCGATTCGAGTCGCTTCTAAGCCGGCTTTGGATACCTGTGTCAATGTGAGCGCAGTTATAAAGCAATTGGAGAAGGAATTCGGCGAGGATGGGCGTTTGTTGGTTCGCTATTCCGGAACCGAACCGAAACTTCGCCTGTTGGTGGAAGCGAAAACGGACGCTTTAACGGCTGAAGCAGTGCGACGTTTGGAGGAAGCTGTCGCGAAAGATCTTACGTAATGAGTTTGCTGGTGTAGGATGTCGGAATTTTCGGAACAGGAACTTGGCGATCGGGATCGCAGAAAAGTCGATAATGCGCGATTGGCAATGACGCGTGGGAATTCCGAATATACGGTTGATATCTGTTATGAGTTACTGAATGAAAATCCTGGATGTTTGGAGGTTCGTCAGCTTTTGCGCAAGGCACAGCGTCAGGTTCTGGCTTCGGGCGGTAAAGGGATCGGTTTGAAATTGACTCGATTGGCGAACTACATCGTTCTGCCTTTTGGCTACTTAGCGCTTTTGCGGAATCCTGCCAAATCGATGTCGATCGGAGAAAGCGTTCTTAATAAAGATGGCTACAACACGCGAGCATTGTCCTTAGTCGCACGAGGGGCGGGCAAATTGAAGTTCAATCAAACGGAAGCCTTTTGCTTGGAGTCTATTTGCGATCGAAACCCTGACGATTTCGTAAAAATGGAACGTTTGTGCGAGGCTCTTATAAAAGTTGGCTCCACGGAAAAAGCTTTAGCGATTGCCGAGCGACTTATGCGATTGAAGCCGAGTGTTGGGTATATTCAGGAGTTGGTCAAGTCCGCTTCGGTTGCGCACTCTATCAATAAAGGGAAGTGGGCGGATAAAGAGGAGGATTTTCGGTCGAAACTAAAAGATAAAACCGAGTCGAGCTCTCTTGAGAGGGCGAGCAAAGTCGTGTTCGATGAGGATTCGGGAAAAGAACGTATTCAGGATTTAACTTCAGTGATTCACCAAGACCCTCAACAGGTAGATAATTATAAGTTATTGATTCGCTCGCTGATACAGCAGGAGGATTATAATGAGGCTCTTTCCTGGCTTGAGAAGGCTTTTGCTCTGCCGCAAGCGGGAAATGACGTTTCGTTATTGCATCTGAGGAGTGAGTTGAGAGTGAGCCGGGTCGAACGAGAGTTATTCGATCTGAAGCGAGAATCTGCGAGCGAAGATGAATCGAATGAACGGTTGATCGAGCTGGAGAAAGAGTTTCTCGGTTTGAAGCTCGAAGAGAGTCGTAAGTTGGTGGAGCAGTTCCCTAATGATTATAGTCGTCGCTTTAAATATGGGGAGTATTTGCTTGAGAGCGGGTTTGTTGACGGAGCCATTCAACAGTTTCAGATCTCTCAACGGAGTCCGAGTCTTCGAATAAAGTCACTCGTTTTGTTGGCGCGTTGTTTTATGGCGAAGGACCTTTTCGATTTGGCATTGGAGCAATTGCAACGAGCGGCCGAAAGCTTGAATGTTATGGACGACTTTAAGAAGGAAGTACTCTATTTGTTGGGGGAGTGCTTCGAACGTTTAGAGCGCGACTTGGAGGCAATCGAAGAGTATAAGGCCATCTATGCCAATGATATTGGATATAAAGATGTGGCTCAAAAGATAGACATTTTTTATGGGAAGAAGCGTTAGGGGCGATGCATTTGTAGAGGCGTGCCCAATGTTCAGTTTCGAAGCGTTTCGTTTTTAGCCAGTAGAGCTTTGATCGCACGTTCATAGACGATAGCGTCGTTGGCGGTCTCTTGCCAGTTGAGCTCAATGTCGGGAACGACTCCGTTGCTCTCCAATCGATTGCCTTGCGAGGTTAGCACTTCAACGAAAGGGTAGGTCAATCGATACCCGCCCGGAAGGTATGCGACTTTCGAACCGATGAGAGCTCCGCTTGAACGCGTTCCAATGATAATGCCGCGTCGATGCTCTTGAATCGCCGCGGGGAATATGTCGGCAGCACTTGCGCTGTAGGTATCGACGAGTACGGCGAGTTTCCCTTTGTAGCCTTGCAGATTGAATGCAGGTCTCAATTTGCGGCTGTGACGTTCGGCTTCGGTGAAATAAGATTCGTTATCAATATCCATTTCGTATTCGAAATTGGAATAGTGTTTTCTCGTGACGTGAAGCGCGAAAATTTGATTTCGGGTGAGGACTTTTCCCGCGAGATGCAAGGCGTTGTGGAGATAGCCGCCATAATTGTTCCTAAGATCGATGATGATGGCTTGAGCGTGGCGTGCTTTTCGGAAAAGGCGGGAAACGCTTAGCATTTTGTAGCTCTCATTCGTAAATCCTTGAATATGGATGACGGCGACGTTCGGGCTTAGCCATTCGATCCAGGGAAGGTCGGTCGAGGAGAATGGACGGCAAACGATTTCGCCGGACATGGGTTCGCCTTGTCGGATCCATTCGACTGAGAGGCGTTCGCCTCGCACGCCTTTCAAATAATTAAGTCTAGCTGGCCAGGCTGTGTTGACCGATTTTATCGTATCGAGTTTACGGATTCCGGTTTCGGCTGCAGGGCTTTCTTTTGTGACATGAGTCACGTAAATACCGGACTCTGTGTTCAGACCACTGATCCCGAATCGACTGATGGGTCGATTGGAATCGCTTGCCTTTATCTTAGGTGGGGTGATGTAAAGGTGGGAGATTTCGAATTCATCAAATGCACGATCGAGGGCGTCTTCGAATTCGTTAACCGTTTCGGCTAAATCGATTGTCTTGCGGTGGGATTGTAGGATTTCGGGCCAGCGATCGAAGGCGATTTCGAAGGCGAAAGCCTTGGTTTGGATTAAGTTCGAAACGCGGGTTATTATGCGTTCCTTGGTTTTCGGATCTATGTGATTCGATGAGGCAACCGTTTGTCCTGTGAGGAACAGCAAGAGCAGTCCGAATGCCCCAATGTTCCGCATCACTCTCATTTTTATTCTTCGTTCTCCGCTTTCGGAGGACTATGGGAATTGTCGATTAAAGATAGGCCGGATGGATCGATCGCGCTCATGTAGTATTTTAGTTCGGCGATGGATTCCTTGATGTCTTCAAGCGCTCGGTGTGTATTTTGCTTTTTGAAGTCTCGGCCTAACATTTCCCGATAGACGATCTTAAAGCTGGATACATCTAACATGCGATAGTGGAGTCGCTCTGAGAACTTCGGGAGATATTGATCGATGAATTTACGATCTTGGGAGATCGAGTTTCCGCAGATAACGACTGGATTCTTCTTCTTAAAATGCGTAAGAATGATCTCAGCGAGGCGTTCGTCTAGTTCGTCTTCGGAAATGCCTTTTGGAATGCGATCGATCAGGCCACTTTTTGCGTGGTGATGCTTGCACCAGTCGTTCATGTTTTCGAGAACTTGGGATGGTTGGGTAACGGCGGTTTCCCATTCGAAAACGGGTTCTAGAAACTTGTCCGTGACGATTATACCAGCTTCCAGGATCCGATCTACGTTCGGGTCCAATCCGGTCATTTCAAGGTCTATCCAGCAGAATCTTCGTTTTGACATAAGCTAAAAAACGTTCAGGCCGAATGCCGAATAGCGCTTCAAACCTATTCCCTTACCCAGTTTTATTTGGATGGGAATCGCAACAAAAATGGAAGCATTAGAGCTTATTGGAAACCGTTGTCTTTAATCGGGGGCGCTCATTTTTTACTTTGCGCGTGGGGTCGCTTGCTGAGAGAAAGAGCGTGATGAGCAAAACGGTTCAAATCGCGGGAGTCGAATGCGGGAATGATCACCCATTCGTTTTGATGGGAGGAATGAATGTCTTGGAGTCGAAAGACCTGGCATTCGAGATCGCAGAAGAGTTGAAGCGCATAACGACGAAGTTGGACATTCCGTATGTGTTCAAAGCTTCGTTCGACAAGGCGAACCGTTCATCGATCAATAGCTATCGCGGTCCAGGCCTGGAGAAAGGGCTCGAAATTCTCGCGGCAGTGAAGAGCGCTTTCAATGTGCCCGTTATCACCGATGTCCACGAACCTTACCAAGCGGAAGCGGTGGCGCAGGTGAGCGATATAATTCAGTTACCGGCTTTTTTGAGTCGGCAGACCGATTTGGTGGTGGCCATGGCGAAAACCGGAGCGATCATTAATGTGAAGAAGGCTCAGTTTCTGTCGCCTCGCGAAATGGGTCACATCGCCCGAAAAATCGAAGAGGCAGGCAACGAAAAGATCATGCTTTGCGAGCGAGGCAGTAGTTTTGGATATAATAATTTGGTGGTCGATATACTGGGCTTTGGAGTTATGAAAGCGCTGTCTTATCCGATCATATTCGACGTGACGCATTCGTTGCAAATTCCCGGTGGACAATCGGATGCAGCGGGCGGCCGACGTCGGCAAGTCTTCGATTTGGCGAAGGCCGGATTATCTACGGGAATCGCAGGTCTCTTTTTGGAAGTGCATCCTAACCCGAACGAGGCGAAATGCGATGGACCGTGCGCCTTGCCGCTTGATAAGGCGGAGGCGTTTTTAATGCGCTTGAAAGCGTTGGATGATCTCGTGAAATCTCAAGGAAGCCTAGAAATAGAGTAGATTGCTTTGGGCTTCTCGAACACTGTGCGGCGCGATCCCAGCATTGGCGTTATCATCTGCTCACCCTTCATTCAGGGGTTTTTGGCGAGTGTTTTCGGGTTATAGCGGTAATTGGGCTTGGTTTTGGTAATTTCCGAAGCGTTGGAGCCGTTATTAGGTAGCAAAAAGGCATTTTCAGCTTTTATGCTGAGGCCTTAGTTTTTACTTTAGCTTGCTTATGAGAATTTCAAGGACGTCCAATTATCTAGTGAAGCCCATTCTTATTATTCTGGCACTGTTTTCCTGGAGTTTCGTGACTGCAAAGAATCAAGCAGAATCCGATTCCGTCAATATCTTGGATGCTGCGCAGCAAATCGATATCTACATCGAAGATGGACTGAGGGCCGAAGGCCTTGAACGCAATGCTCCGGTCACCGATGAATTTTTTGTTCGCCGCGTGTATTTGGATGTTATTGGACGCATTCCGACCTACGATGAGCTTACGGAGTTTATGAATTCAAAATCTGAGAATCGCCGTTCGGAATTGATCGATTCGCTGCTGAACTCAGAGGGTTACGTGAGCCACCATTATAATTATTGGGCAGACGTATTGAGGGTAAAGTCGCGCGGTCGCCGCATCATAATGGCATCTTACCAGGATTGGATTAAAGAGTCGCTAAGGGAAAATCAGCCTTACGACGAATTTGTACGCGAAATGATTACTTCAGAAGGCTACGTTTGGGATGATCCTGCGGTTGGGTACTACATGAGGGACGCTGGTATGCCGCTTGATAATATGTCGAACACGGCGCAGGTTTTTTTGGGTACGCGTATGCAGTGTGCCCAGTGTCATGATCACCCATTCGATAAATGGACTCAGAAAGAGTATTACCATATGGCGGCCTACACTTTCGGGTTACAGGCTCAAATGCCCTACGGGAAGATTCCGCTTTCCAAGGATTTTCAGGCAATACAGCGAGCGTTGGTTCAGAAGCAGGTCAAGCAAGGAGTCGATCCGAAAGAAGCTCGGAGGCTAGCTCAGCCGCCACCATCGCAACGTCGTGTCGTGAGAGATCTCGTGTCGCCGCTGACGGCTCAAGCTGCTGAAGTAAAACGAGACCTAAAGCTTCCCGACGACTACCAATACAAAAACGGGCGTCCGAAGCAAAAGATCTCGCCTAAGACTCCATTTGGCGGAGAAGCGGTTGTCGGGAAGAAGGACAATCCCCGTGAGGTTTATGCGAATTGGCTGACGTCTCCTGAGAATCCGCGTTTTTCCAAGGTCATCGCGAATCGACTTTGGAAGAAGACCATGGGTATCGGATTGATCGAACCGGTCGATAATTTCATGGATGATACTGTCGCCTCCAATTCAGAGTTAATGGACTATTTGACGAAGCTAATGGTCGCTTATGATTTCGACCAAAAGCAGTATTTAAGAATGCTACTGAATACGCGAACTTATCAAAGCGCAGTCTCGGTAGACACGCCCGAACCGGATGAAACCTACCATTTCCAGGGGCCTATTTTGCGTAGAATGACCGCAGAACAACTATGGGACTCGATGTTGACTTTGGCTGTTGTAGACCTCGATGAGCGCGTCGGAGTTGAACCTGGGATGATGAAAGCTCGTCAAGGGGAGGCTAGTATGGCGAAGCAAGTCGAGCGTGTCGAAAACCTCGATACGGCTCAAGCGTATGGCATGGTGCATCGCTTGACCGATTTGGAAACTCGATTTATCGATTACGAAAAGGAGTATCGGAAGTTGCTCCAAAACGCGACTACCGAGAAAGAACGCAAAGAGTTTAGGAAACAGTATCAGAAGGCTCGCTCGCAAAAGAATCAAGCGATGGAGTTGTTTCTCGCGAAACTGAATGGAGAAGATACGGGTGCGTTGCAAGAAGCGCTCAACGACCCGAATTCTAAAGACATGGCCCGTGGCATGAGTATGGGAGCAGGTTATGGAAGTGAATCGGATGCGCTGAGCGAGAAAGCGAAGGAAATGCGGCGCGACCCGCGTTGGCGAGGGATGTCGACGGGAATGGTTCGAGCGTCAGAAATCGTTTCACCCGCCCCGGCAGGCCATTTTTTACGTCAGTTTGGACAATCTGATCGCGAGATCATTGAGAACTCCAATGACGACGCATCAATCACTCAAGCGCTCCGATTGCTCAATGGAGAGACCTTGTACTGGTTAACTCGCCAGAATTCGGCTTTGAATATCGCTGTGCAGAAAGCCGGCAATTCCCGCCGACGGATGGACACTGTATTTCAATCGTTTTTCTCCAGGCTACCAACGCCTCGTGAGCAGGAATTAATGGGAGCTCAGCTTCAGCAAAATACCAAAGCCGAGAAGAGTCGAGGCTATCGACAGTTATTGGCTTCCTTAATGAATACGCAGGAGTTCCGTTTTATCCAGTGATTTGATACCGATCGAAAATTCGAGACTATGAAAAACATACTCAGAAAAATTCCGAATCTTGATCGTCGCGAGTTTCTTGCTTATTCGGCGAAAGCGTTTCTTGGAGTAGGCCTTATGCCAATGGGAATTCGGTCGGAAGCGTTTGGCGCTGCTGCGGCGCCTGCTCGATTGCCGACCGCTAAAAAGGTGATCTATCTATACATGGCTGGGGGTATGAGTCACTTGGATACGTTTGACCCTAAAGCGGATCGAGACGCACGCGGGCCTGTTGACCCTATCTCGACCAATGTGCCGGGGATTCAAATTAGCGAATATCTACCGCGAATTTCCAAACAGATGGATAAAATGGCGGTGATCCGCTCGTTGAGTTCTACACAAGGGGCTCACGAAGAAGGCCGTTATTTCATGCATTCCAGTTATACGAAACGGGGGACCATTGTTCATCCGGGAATTGGGTCGTGGTTGATGAAGATGGATGGAGCTCGCAACCCAAACCTCCCAGGAGTCGTGCATATCGGGAGTGCGAATCCCGGAGGGGGAAACGGGTACTTCGAACAGCGTTTCGCGCCGCTAGTGATTGGCAATCCGGAAGCAGGATTGCAGAATAGCAAAATGCGAAAAGGCGTTTCCGAGAAGGAATTTCATGATTCGGTAATGCTAACCAACGCTTTCGACGCGGAGTTTCATAATCGTTATAATCAGAAGAAAACGCGTGCCTATACAGACATGTATGACGACGCGATCAAACTGATGAAGAGTCGCGATTTGGCGGCATTCGAATTGGATGATGAAAACAAAGCAACGCGTGAGACCTACGGAACGAATCCCTTCGGCCAAGGTTGTTTACTGGCCCGTCGCTTAGTTGAGCACGATGTTCGTTTCGTGGAAGTGACTTTGGGAGGCTGGGATACGCACACGAATAATTTCGAACGAGTTGGCGAAAATGCTGAAATTTTAGACCAAGCTTTGGGAACGTTGGTGGCGGACTTGGAGCGTCGTGGAATGCTTGAGGAAACGATGGTTGTTCTCGCGACAGAATTCGGGCGGACGCCTCAGATCAACGGCAACGATGGTCGCGATCACTCGCCGGCTGCGTTCTCCTGCGCCTTGGCTGGAGGCGGTATTCGCGGTGGTCAAGTGTATGGCGAAACGGATACGATTGGAAAGAAGGTTGCAGATCGAAAGGTCGAAGTGCCTGATTTCAATGCGACGATCGGCTATGCTTTAGGAATGCCTTTGGAAAAGACCGTTTATTCTCCAAGTGGTCGTCCGTTCCGCATTGCGGATAAAGGCACTCCGATCAAGGAGCTTTTTGGTTGAGCGCGCTTGCGTAATTTTGAACGTTATGAATGTGTCATGCAGACTCAGCTCGTGCGGATGGATTGGACTTGCGATGGCCATTAGTCCGTCAGCCTACGCAGTGGACTTTGCGAAGGAGATCCTTCCGATTTTCGAAGATAAGTGTTATCGTTGCCATGGAGAGGAGAAGGTGAAGGGGGAATTGCGCCTGGATTCTCCCGAGGCGATAATGGCTGGAGGAGAGTATGGCGACGTTTTGGTACCGGGCGACCCGAATGAGAGTTCGTTGTATGTATTGACGACCTACCCGAAGGATGATGCCGACTATATGCCGCAAAAAGGGAAGGGTCTGTCTTCTAATGAGCAAAAACTGCTAAAGCAGTGGATTTCCGATGGAGCTTCATTTGGCGAGTCGTTCGTTCATGGGCCGGAGCCGAAAGTTAAGTCGAAGTTCGAAGAGGCGAATCCTGTTAATGAGCGGAAGTATACGATAATGGGAGACGCTGTAGAAACGGTGGCTCGATTGCACGAGGCTGGCTTGCAAGTCGATACGGTGAATCACGACGCGAGTCGCTTTGAGATTAACTATACCTACGCGGAGCGTACGGCGGGCTCATTCGATTTTGGAATGCTGGCGGACCTAGGCGATACTTTAGTCAAGCTTACGCTGGCTCGAACGGACGTCACTGATGGAGACTTGGCGGGGATCGTTGATTATTCGAATATCGAACATTTGGACTTGGGAAGAACGGGCGTTGGAGACGCGGCCATCGAACATATTGATAAGCTTGAGAATTTGAAGTATCTGAATTTACGCGATACGAATGTATCGGATGTGGGTATCCAAAGATTGTCGAAGTTGAAGCGGCTCGAACGTGTATACTTGTGGGGTAGCCAAGCGACCGAGGCGGGCGCGAAACGCCTCGAAAAAGCATTGGGCGAGGGGATCGTGATTCTCGGTGCGGAATTGAGAGGACCTGCCAGGCGATCTCAGAGAACTTAGAAGTTCCTGACGATCAGTTTGATCAAAGGCGTTTTCGAAACGCCAAACGAAAGCAGGACTGAAATGGTTTCGCCGCCATCAATACGATCTGAAGGCTTTGATGGGCGTCGATAGGTGCCGTCTGCGAACAGTCCGTAAATTTGGTTAGGATAGAGGGAGTGCGGCGCGGCGCGCTATATCCGTTAGATTTACTAACACAGCTCGCTCGCCCCTTTCATTGCTCAAAAATGCGAAATCTTCGATTATTAGAGTACTTTGATCAGGGTAAAGATCTTCTTCGATCTTGAATTGGATATTCATGCTTTTGGCGATTGGCTTGTCGAAGAATAAATTGGTGTTTTCTTTTGTTTCTTCGTTGGCATCGGCAGCAAAGAAAAAGATCTGAACTAGGATCAGAAGAGCTTTTTTCATAGAGCGTTGGGTTCGGTTTCCTATTCAAGCGCTTCGTCGAATTGCGGAATTCGGTCGGAGTCTAGGAATAGGAAAACAAGATCGGCTGCAATAATTGCGACCTAACTCGTTTCGTCGGGCATTGGGTCCATCTCTGTGACCCAGACAACGGTCCAACCAGAGGCTTCGTCCGTGTAGACGATTGGGCTGGCATCGGGGATCTCCGTATCGACGTATTCCACTACGGATTCGCTAGCCGCGTAGCGTTCTGTATTGGCGTCTGGCGAGCTTATGAACGAGGTCCATAAGAGGGATGCGAAAAGAGTGAGCGCGGCAGCGTAACCTAAGGTTTGGAATAAAACTGGGAAGTGTAGTAACTTGCCGGTTTTCTTAGGTGCGGGATTCTGGCTTGCGAGATTGGCTTCGATGTTTTGCCAAGCGGAATTAACATCGATGATTGGGGTCGCATTCTCGGAATCGTGAATCAATTGATTCGATTCCATCCAATCCATTGCTTCTGGGTTTCCATTCAGGAAGGCATGGAGGCGATCTGCGTCGTCCGGCGAGAGTTCGCCATCGAGCAATTGGCTCATGAAGTGTTGAGCTTCGCTAGGCGATAGATCTGTTGGATGTGATGGCATTGGATGCGATTGAGAAAGTCTAAAGGTTCACTAGTAGCGAGAGGGGCGCAAGCCTCTTGCTCCCTAGCAAGAGGCTTGTTTTCCCTCCGGTTGGCTATCGACGGTGGCGACTATTTCCCCGGTAGTCGTTGTGATGGCCATAACCTCCGCGGCTGGGGCTACTGTAATAGCGGCATCCACGGTTGTGCGATACCCACACGCGTTCCTCCCTGTAAATGTAATGTCCTGGGTGCCAATCGCGGTGGCGATGTCCATAGCTGTCGTAGTGGACGGACCAACTGCCATTAACCCAAGTCTTGACTGAAATTGTGTCGTGATGGCCGCTGCACCGGCAGTGACTGCTATGACGGTTGACCGAAACTCGGCTGTGGTGGTGACCGCGATGGTCGTCATCGATGATCGATCCGATGATCAGTCCTCCGATAATTCCCCCGATGAGAGCTCTACTTTCCCGATCTGCTTTAGCTGTCGGGGCGGTGGCGGATCCTAGAATTAATGCGATTAGTGCGAAAACGAATAGATTTTTCATGTTTGTGTCCTTTCTTGTAAGAAATGCGTTTTGGGATTCGCCGCTTTGGACGTGTGGTCCAATGGGCTTATTCATTCGCATATCGATTTTTTATTAAAATCGATTGGACACTCTCGTGGAAGGGGCTAATTTCCTATCCTCTGACGATGGTAGCCTCGGCTTTCAGGCTATCGAGTTGTTCCTTAAAGAGAGAGTCTCGCTTTTCGTTGGCGATCACTTCTTTGATCGACTGGGCGACTTTTTCGAAAGGTTCGGTAATGCCGACCTTCTTTTCGTCCAAGCGGGCGATGTGAAACCCAAATGGCGTTTCGAACACATCGCTGAGCTTGCCAATTTCCAGTTTGAAAACGATTTTTTCGAATTCCTCCACCATGTGGCCTTCGGGGAACCAGCCTAAATCGCCGCCTTTGCCGGGACAGTCCGAGTCTTCATCGGCAATTGCGTCGAACGATTCGCCTGCATCGAGTCGCCGTTTGGCGTCGTTGATCTTACGTTTGGCTTCTTCGGGGTCTTGGCCTTCGTTGGTGTGAAACACAATATGGGCGGCCTTGTATTGGTCGGGATGCTTGAACTGGGCTTCTTCCTTTTCGTATCGAGCTTTGAGTTCCTCTTCAGTCGGCTCAGCGACTTGTTGGCGGAGCTGGTCGAGAAAGCTTTGAAAGCGTAGATCGTCGGCGATCTCTTGTTTCACGTGAGGCACGTTTTCGGGAGCGATGTTGAAGGTCTTGAGAAACTTGTTTTCGCCGCCGTGCTTCTTGGCGATCTTGTCGTATTCGGCGTCAATGGCTTCGTTTGCGAGGTCTTGGATTTGATTTTGGGCAGCCTCGAAAAGGAGTCGGTGTTCGATGAAGCGATCTTTCGCCATGTCTTCGGCTTGAAGCTTCAGCGCAGTTTGATCGAACCAGGGGAATTGCTTCTGAACCTCAGGAGCGATTCGCTCTACTTCTCGTTGAACCGCTTCGTCGCTGATAGAAAATCCATTAATTGTGAGCGCCATTTCACGAGTGATGGGAATCGATGGGGCGATTTCAAGGTAAATTGAGGATGTGGCTCAATCGGTTTGCTACCAGTGAAGGAGTGAGCTTTGTTCGTCTTTCGAGAGTGTATTTCCATGAGATTGGATCGGTTTATAGGTCATCATACACAGCAGAGCAAAAAGGCGGTTCGCCTCTTGTTGGCGAAAAGGCGTGTAAAAGTGGGCGGGGAAGTTGAGGTTGATGGTTTGCGCGAGGTGACGAAATTTTGTCGCGTGGAGCTAAGTGAGGTTACGTTACAAGATCGGCAGGGGCTTTATTTTATGCTCCATAAACCAGCGGGTTACTTGAGCGCGACGAGTGATCCGAGCTTACCTACGGTGATGGATTTGATGGCCTCGCAAGGAGGAGAGCAGCTGCACATTGGCGGTCGTTTGGATTTGGATACGACTGGACTGCTGCTAATAACGAACGATGGGAATTGGTCGCGTCGAATTACCGAACCAAGCGTGAGGAAACCCAAGGTCTATTTAGTCGCTACGGCCGATCTGATTACACCGGAATATGGAGAGCTATTCGAGCGGGGCGTGTATCTGGATCACGAGGACCTGATGATTCAGCCAGCGCAATTGGAAATACTGGAATCTCGTCTGGCTAGGCTAACGATTTACGAGGGGCGTTATCGTCAGGTGAAGCGGATGTTTTATCGATTTAAGAACCGAGTGGTTGCCCTACATCGAGAAAGTATGGGGGAGATCGTGCTGGATCCTGAGTTGTCCGTTGGGGATTGTCGGGCTCTGACGAAGGAGGAAGTTGAATGCGTTTGGCGGTAGCGAAGTAAGGCAGGGCGATGCAGCCCTACCAGGTTTTTCTAACGGCCAAATCCTTCGATCACTTCTTTCAGCTTTTCGGCATTGGTGCCGCCGCCCATGGCGAAGTCGGGTTTGCCGCCGCCGCGGCCATCAAGTTGGGTGGTTAGGTCTCTTACGATGTCGCCGGCTTTGTGGCCTGCGGCTACTGAAACTGGCGAGGAAAAGGCTACTACGCTTACTTTGCCTCCTATGTTGGCACCGAGGACTACGAGGCCTTCGCCAAGCTTACCGATAATTTGAGATCCTAGACTGCGGAGGGCGTGGGGGTTCTCGGCATTGACTACTGCTTTCACGAGCTGAATACCGTTGGCGTCTTGGGCGTTCTTAAGAAGATCTTCGGCTAGGTTGCCGGAGGCTTTTTGTTGGAAGCTTTTAAGTTGTTTTTCGAGCTCGGCGTTGCGCGCGATGAGGGAGTCGATCTTTTTTACGAGACTACCAGATGGAACTGAGAGATCTTTCGATAATCGAGCGATGGTGGCTTCGACGTCAATAACGTGTTGATACGCGGTTTGTCCGACGATTGCTTCGACGCGACGCGTCCCTGCGGCTATCGCGAATTCGGATGCTATCTTTATGAGGCCAATTTCGCCTGTTGCTCGGACGTGGGTGCCGCCGCAGAGTTCTTTGGAAAAGCCGCCGATGTCGACGACGCGTACGACGTCACCGTATTTGTCGCCGAAGAAGGCGATGACGTCTTCGGGTTTGTCGACGAAGGGGGTTTCGAACCAGTTGCATTCCCTGTTTTCTAGAAGGCGTTCGTTGCAAATTTTTTCTATCTGAGCGAGCTGTTCGTGCTTGATTCCTTCGAAATGGGAGAAATCGAAACGCAATCGCGAGGGGTCGACGTAGGAACCAGCCTGGCGTACGTGGGTGCCAAGCACTTCGCGGAGCGCGTAGTGGAGAATGTGGGTGGCGGAGTGATGACGTTCTATCGCTTTGCGGCGCTCTTCGTCGACCGAGAGAAATACGGTTTTGCCTTTGATGTCTCTGAGTTCGCCTTCGATCTTGTGAAGAAAGCGACCAGCTGAGTCTTTGGTTGTATCCAGGATTCGGTAGTCTTGTCCGTTAATCAGAGCGGAACCGGTGTCGCCGACTTGACCGCCCATTTCAGCGTAGAAGGGGCTTTGATTGGCAATGAGGTAGCTCTCGCCGTCTTTGCCTTTGAAAATGTCGAGGATGTCGGCTTCGTCTTCGAGTTCGTCGAATCCGACGAATATTGTGGCATCGCCTGAGTCCCCATCGGAAACGAGGATATCGATGTTTGTATGGGCGGCACGTCCTTTGGCGCGTTGCTTCTCCATTTCGACTTCGAAGCCTGCAGTATCGACTGCGATGCCACGTTGCTTGGCGATGAGTTCGGTTAGGTCGAGCGGGAAGCCGTAGGTATCGTAGAGCGTGAAAGCGCTGATTCCCGATATTCTATTTTCATCAGTGACGATTTTCTCGAAAAGCTGTAATCCTCGATCGAGGGTTTTGGAGAAGCTGTCTTCTTCGCTCTTGATTATTTTCTGGACGATGTCCTTTTGCTTTTCGAGTTCCGGAAACACGTGTCCTAGTTGTTCGACTACGTTAGGTACAAGATCTGCGAAGAATCCGCTTTCAAGTCCTAGCTTGCGGCCGTACATGACGGCACGACGAAGAATGCGCCTGAGCACATAGTTGCGGCTCTCGTTGCCGGGCAGAATGCCGTCGGCGATAGAGCAGGCTAGGCAGCGGGCGTGATCGGCGAGCACGCGGAAGGTGATATCTTTTTGTTCGATTTCGCTGATGTTATCGAGTTCTTCGGGCAGCGTGCGTTGGTATTTGTGACCGGAAAGAGCTTCGAGCTTATTGAAGATGGAAGTGAAGAGATCCGAGTTGTAGTTACTTGGTGGAGTCGAGAAGTCGGTGAAGTTTTTGGATGTTGCGATGATGCCGGCGACGCGTTCGAAGCCCATGCCGGTGTCGACGTGTTTGGCTTTGAGGGGGACTAGATCGCCTCCAGGGGTGGCGTTGTATTGGATGAATACTAGGTTCCAGATTTCGATGCAGTAGGGCGAGTCGGCGTTGACGAGCCTGCCTTGGGTATCGCCTTCAGGAGTGAGATCGACGTGCAGTTCGGAGCAGGGTCCGCAGGGGCCTGTGTCGCCCATCATCCAGAAGTTGTCTGCTTTGTTGCCGTAAACGATGTGGATGTCGGGATCGAGGCCGGCTTTTTCGAAAATGGCTTTCCAGAAGTCGTAGGCTTCTTGATCGAATTCGGCAGGGTCACCTTCTTCTGGTTTATAGACGGAGGCGTAAAGGCGATCGATGGGGAATTTCCAGACTTCGGTGATCAGTTCCCAAGCCCAGTCGATGGCATCCTTTTTGAAGTAGTCGCCGAAGGACCAGTTGCCGAGCATTTCGAAGAAGGTGTGGTGGTAGGTGTCAAGTCCGACGTCTTCGAGGTCGTTGTGCTTACCTCCGGCACGGATACATTTTTGGGTGTCAGCTGCGCGTAGAAAGGGAGCTTCGCGGTCGCCTAGGAAGTAGGGGACGAATTGGTTCATGCCCGCGTTGGTGAATAGCAAGTTGGGAGCGTCCGGCATTAGAGATGCGGAGGGGACGACGGAGTGTTGCTTGGACTTAAAGAAGTCGAGAAAGGATTGGCGAATTTGGTCGGAAGTCATTGTGAGGATAATGGGCTTTGTTTTTTTGCCCATGAATTTCACGAATGGGCACGAATGAATTTGGGTTTTGGACTAGGCCCTCTAATCGAGGGCTTTTATTTTATGATCCGTTTCCATTCTAGTTTTTGGTCGTGGCCGAAGTTGATAAGGAGTCCGAGTCGGAGGTTTGACGCTTTTAGGTAGTTGAGAACTTGGGACTCTTCTCGTTTGGGGAGTTTTTCTATGGCTTTTAGCTCAATGAGAATTTCTTTATGAGCGATTAGATCGGCGAAGTGTTCTTTGCATCTGATTTTTAATTGAGACTGGGCTTCAAATTCGATTTATTGTCTTATAGCCGGATCTTGAGAGCTTCTCGATATACTGGTTCGAAAAATTCGGAATCCAGTTCGTTGTAAACCTCGAAGGCAGCCCCAATGAGTTGGTAGCGCTCGTCTGCGAACAGTATATTTTTATTCGTGTTCATTCGTGAAATTCGTGGCCGAAAAACTTAGAGTCTTTCGGTGATGGCTTGGGCCATTGCTTTGGTTTCGATGGATTTTTGGCCGAAGGCTATGTCGCCGGTACGGTTGCCATCCATGACGGCCTCCTTAACGGCGGCTTCGATCTTTTGAGCGATGTCGTTTAGGCCGAAGCTATAGCGGAGCATGAGCGCGGCACTGAGAATCTGGGCGCAGGGGTTGGCAATGCCTTTTCCTGCAATGTCAGGTGCAGTCCCACCAGAAGGTTCGTAAAGTCCAAATGGATTTCCGTATTGGTTTTTGCCGGTCCCGAGGCTAGCGGAAGAGAGCATGCCGAGGCTCCCGCAGACGATTCCCATTTCGTCGGAGATGATGTCACCGAACATATTTTCGGTTACGATAACGTCGAATTGGTTGGGGTCGCGGGCCATTTGCATAGCGGCATTGTCAACGTACATATGGCTGAGTTCGAGCTCGGGAGCATGCTTTGCGACGTATTCGGTTGCGGTTTTACGCCAGAGGACGGAGGTCTCGAGGACGTTGGCCTTATCGACGGAGCAAATTTTGCCGGAGCGTGCTTTGGCGGAGGCGATGGCGACTTCGAGGATGCGCTCGATCTCGCTTTTCTTGTAGACCATGGTGTCGATGGCTTCGATGTCGCCGTCTTCGAGTATGGTCGTGGATTTGGGTTGGCCAAAGTAGATGCCACCGGTGAGTTCGCGAACACATACGATGTCGATACCGTTGGGGATACGCTCGGTTTTGAGCGGCGATGCGTCGGTTAGCTCTTTAAAGAGAAGGCCGGGGCGGAGATTGGCGAAGAGGTTGAAGTGCTTACGAATTGGCAGGAGGGCTGCGCGTTCGGGCTGTTCTTTTGGAGGAAGGTTTTCCCACTTGGGGCCACCGATAGAACCGAAGAGGATAGCGTCAGCGTCTTCGCAGATTTTGATGGTGCTGTCGGGTAGCGCGACTCCGTGGTTGTCGATGGCGATGCCTCCGACGTCGGCTTCGGTGTAGTCGAGCACTATGCCCGCGGGCTCGGTAGCGGCCTTGAGGACGTCGAGCGCGACGGTCATTACTTCCGGGCCGATGTAGTCACCGGGGAGAACTGCGAATTTAAGCGTTTTCATGAGGTGGGCTATTGAGGGGGAAACTGCTACTATTTAAAGCGCAAACTGCATTTGGAAGAGCCGAATTCGGCAAATCGGGATGATTTTTGGTGGAATGGGTCAGCCTATCGGCTTTCTAGGAGGGGCAATGGATTCGCTGATGATTAAGATGTTCGGGATACTTAATGAACGGGCTTCCATCGCTGAATTCACCAATTTAGGTTTTTTATTTGATTCAGAATATCTGCGAGTTCATGGGTGGGGAATGATCGATTTACGTGTTTTTCCTGCAGGTTATATTCAGACCAATGCTTTTCTACTGTCGAATTTGGAGCGTAAGGAATCGATATTGATCGATGCTCCGCATTTTGTTTGGGATGAGGTGGAGCCTGTCTTGAAGGAGCTGGGTTGCGAGCTGAAGGCGTTGTTGTTAACGCATGGGCATTATGATCATATGGGTGGAGCGAGCCGTATTCAGAAATTAGGCTGTTCGACATACGGGCATCGCGACGATCAATTGTTCTACGAAACGCCGGAAGTGATGCGACCGTATGTGTATCCTCCGGATATGACTTTGGAACCGGTTATGATCGATCATTGGTTGGAGCAGGATGATACGATAGAGTTGTTGGGCGAGACGATAGAGATTCGGCATGTGCCTGGGCATTGTCCGGGGAATATCCTTTTTTACTTCGCTGTGCATGAGGCCGCTTTTGTTGGAGATGCGTTGTTTGCGGGTAGTATTGGGAGAACCGATTTGAAAGGTGGAGACTTCCCGACTTTGGAAAAGTCGATTCGCGAGCAGATCTATACTTTAGATCCAAAAACGAATGTTTTCCCGGGTCATGGTCCACAGACGACCGTTGGGCAAGAGATCGAGACGAATCCGTTTGTCCCAGGGCGCAAGGCGTGAATTTCCGTCGAACTGCTTGTGCTATCGGGCAGAAGGTGAAACCCAATAGTTCAAAAGGTGCTGAAGATGAGGATTGTATGATCGAGTAAAGCTGTTCTAATCGAGCGTGTTACGAATGGCCATGACACGATCTGAAAAAGAAATATTCATGAAAGCGGCTTTAGGCGAGGCGCGCAAAGGATGGGGTCGAACGCATCCGCAGCCTATGATCGGCGCGGTTTTGGTCGAAAATGGCGAGATTGTTGCTCGTGAGCATGTCTCCCAATCAGGCTCGCGGGGACCTGAGTCGCGTCTTTTCGAATCGTTGGGCCGAAAACCGGTCGGCGATGCCAGTCTTTTTCTTACGCTTGAGCCGGGTTCGTCTTCGAATCGCTTGGATTCGGGGGTTAGAGCGATAGTGGATTCGGGGGTGCGGAACGTGTTTATCGGGGCCTGCGATCCTGTTGCGGAGCACGAGAATAAAGGCACTGATGCGTTGAAGGAATTGGGAATTCAGGTGGAGCGTCGGATCCTTATCGATGACTGCGAGGATTTAAACCTGATTTTTAATCACTGGGTGAAAAAGCGTGCACCGATGCTTGCGGCGAAATCTGCGACGACTTTGGATGGGAAAATCGCTTGCCGCACAGGAGAGTCGAAATGGATTACGGGTGAAGAAGCTCGGCAAAACGTCATGTTATGGCGTCGTTTGTTTCCTGCGATTGGAGTTGGAGCGGGGACGGTGATCAAGGATGGCCCTCGTTTGACGAGCCGGATCGATGGCGAGGAAGAGTGGTGCGGCGTTCGGTTCGTGATGGACGGTTTGCTACGAACGGCGATGGAGCGTTATTTGCCTTCGGTTTACACGGATGATCATCGCGATAATACGATTGTGGTCACTACGGATGCGGCTGGCACGGGATATATCCGTCGATTGGAGACGGAAGGCGTAAATGTGTGGGTTTTGCCCGCGGAGAATATGAAGGTGCCGTTTTCGGAATTTAAGAAAAAGTGTTACGATGTGGGTATCAATGGGATCTATTTTGAGGGAGGCAGCAAATTGACGAGCGAGCTTTTGCATATGCGGGAGCTGGATTATCATTTTAATTATCGGGCTCCAGTTTTATTGGGAGACGATAAGGCGAAACCGGTATATCGAGGTATGCGAATCGAAAAATTGTCTCAAGCGATTCGATTGGAGCGGGTTCGCAATGAGGTATACGGGGATGATCAGTTGATGCGGGGGTTTGTATCGTATCCATCGCGTTTGGACGTAGATGAGACTGTATTTAGCAACGAGTAATCTTCATAAAATCGAGGAGTTGGCGGCAATGCTGGCGGCGACTGGTCTTGATGTCGAAGTCCATACTGCTCAGGCTGTGGGTGGAATGCCTGAGGTTGTCGAAGATCAGGATACGTTTTCGGGAAACGCTTTGAAGAAGGCTCGCGCCTTGGCGGCTCTTTTGCCAGAGGATGGCCTAGCTCTTGCTGATGATAGCGGAATTTGTATCGAAGCGTTCGATGGTGCTCCTGGAGTATATTCGGCTCGCTATGCGGGAGAAGACGCGACGGACGAGGAGAATCTAGACAAGTTGATTCGGGAAATGGAGCTATTGCCGGATGACCAGCGAGGCGGGAGCTTTGAGTGTCACTTGGCGGTAGTGGCTCCTCACGGTGACGAACGAATTTTCGTAGGCGAGATTCTAGGGACGATTTTGAGAAAGCGACGAGGTGAGGCTGGATTTGGATATGACCCGGTTTTTTTACCAGTGGGAGAAGACCGGACGACTGCCGAAATGAGTTCGGAGGAAAAAGCGGCCATTAGTCACCGTGGTAATGCGATGCGGCAGTTTCTGGGGTGGTTGCCCAGTATTTTACAAAATAGTGATACTTAATACGAATTAATACTTAAATGGCCCTCAAATCGAGGGTAATAAATCATTTAAATAGCTTTCTATCATATATATAGGTGTTCAATACTCAGACTTTATGATGTCTAGTCCAAGGCATTTCTGGATAAATATTCCAGTAGTACTCCACTAAAACCCGCACTGTGAACGTTGCATTCCATAGAAGGCAGCTGACTTGAGCCGCTGGAGTACCACAACCGACAGGTCGGCGGGGGGTCGGGGCGGCGGCCGTATAGCAATGTATATTCATCAACTACCCCCAGAAAAAACAGTCGTCCTAAGGCCTAACCCTTGCCTCAATCTTGTGGAGAGATGCCTAAGGTTTACTTGCTAAAGAAACTCAATCCACAGGACTTCATTTGGAAGCACTATCCAGTGGATGATGTTGTCCGCTGGGTCGGAGACAATGAGGAGGAAGCTAGGAAGAACGCCGCGAGAGGATCCCTTTCAAGAAACAAGGTCATGAGCATGTCTCCGTGGCTGAACACGGAACAGACTTCCTGTGAGTTTGAGTACAACTCAGAAGAGGACGGGGTTGCTGGAGTGAGCGATTAGTGGTCCCCTCCTGGAGAGGGTTGGCCTCTTCAGTTCGTAGATTGACCCAGCCTCCGCCTAGCAGCGGCTAGCACAAATACACCAACTCCAAGAAGGGCTGCTGTGGAGCCTGTGTCGGGGACTCTTGAAGCGATGCCCCAGGTCCAACTATTATCTGGATCCCATGAGTCAGGTGAATCAACCACATTACCTCCGTTAAAATACGCCAGATCTACGCCCTCGTAATAGGCATAGGCGAAGAATGGTCCAAATTGGGAACCCCACACATCGTTCGGACTACCGAATGAAGATCCAACCTTGCCAGTGAAAATACCAGCGAAACCACTATTACCCCACCATACTTGGCTGGATAGCGGATCTTGCAACGAATTAAAAGTCCCAGATACCGTAGTGACCTCCCAAGTGCCGTCAATCGCCCCCTGGCCAGTGATATTTATGGACACTGCTTTGACCGCTGGTGCAGAACAGATGAAAAGCAGTAAAGCGACCGTGTGCCATATTCGGAATATTTTCAGTGATTTCATATAATTAACAAGCTACTAGTGTATTTATTAATACAATACCATGAACGCTTCCTATCACGCAACCTGATCGCGCTATCAGGATTTTTTGCGAAAAGTAATGATTACCTAAGGTTATCCTCCAAAAAGTGACGCCTACCCCAGCTTCTGCCTAGCAGCAGCTAGTGTCTTCTCATAGTCTTCTTGGATCATTACATTTCTAGTGTACCCCGTTTCCTTTTTCCTCTCCTCAATGCGGTAAGCTTGTTGCCAGCTCTTCTCCTTAGCTGTTGAGACGTAGTACACATCGCGGAACGTAGCCTTTAGTTTACCACTCTCCATACGCTCCCTCACTTCCTCAATGATGTCTTCATCAAGGCTGTGCAAATTAAGGAACAGCTGCTTAGAAAGCCTATCCCCGAACTGCATCCGGTTATTAGTACGATCGTTTTTTCTATGCTTCGAGCGATTGGAGGGGGTGCCAGCTGCTTGGCGACTGTATTCGCATAAGGCCTTAATAGGCAGGGAGAAATCTATGATTAGTAGATTGATGGAGCTTGTCGCTTGATCGCTGAATTGAAGCAATAAATGTATCGATTTTACAGTGGTCCTGTGTAGAATGGAGTTGGAAAGAATTATGAAGAAGGTATTGGTGGTTGTAGGAGTATTGTTTGTGGTTGGAGTGATTTTCCTTTTCGTTTTTTCGAAGGCGATCGGTTCTGCGGTCGAGGCAGGCGTGGAGACCTATGGTCCCGAGGTTACGCAGACGTCGATAACATTGGAGTCTATCGAATTGTCGGCATTCTCAGGGAGCGGTTTGATTTCGGGTTTAGTCGTTGGAAATCCGGATGGTTTCAATACGCCGCACTCTATTAAATTGGAGAGCTTCAGCATGAAAATCGAGCCGATGTCGGTGCTTTCGGATAAGATTGTGATTAACGAAATCATCATCGACCGACCGGAATTCATGCTGGAAACCGGACTTGGCCTTCAGAAGAGTAATATCGGTACGATGTTGGAAAACATACAAGCATTTGTCGGTACGAGTGACGAGAAAGAGGAGGAGTCGGCTTCTTCGAAAAGCGTTCAGATTGACTTACTTCGGATAACAGGAGGCAAGGTCAAGCTGTCGAATAAGCTTCTTGGAGGACAGTCCTTAATGATTCCTCTCCCGAATATCGAATTGACGGATATTGGGGCGGAGGGTGGTGGTGTTTCGTTTGGCGAATCTTCAAAAATCGTATTTCAAGCTATCAACCAAGGTATTGTCTCATCGGTCGGGCAATCGGGCAAAGTGGTGAGTGATCAGCTAAAGAATGTTGGCGATGCGACCAAGAAGGGTCTAGGCGGATTATTTAAAGGCCTGAAGGATGCGGTAGATGGCGAGAAGGAGTAGCGGGGTTAGGCCCCGAGAGCGATATGGTTTTTAAGTTTAATTTTTGGTTACAACCGATAGTTTGCTACTTTTTCCAGCGTCGTTCACGTTTTTTAAGTTCGACGGGAGCGGTTTGCAATATGCATCCGACGACGGCGGGTTGACTACGGAGTTTGGCCCATTCGTCCGTGTTCACTTTCCAGCGTAGGGACGAGGCGGTTGGCGCGGTTACGATCGTGTTGTCGTCAAGTTTGAATGCTAGATCGCTTGTGGTTGAGCCTCGCGTTGAGTCGAGCGCCTCGCGTAAGTCGTAGAAAAAGGCTTCGGTGTCGCCCTTCGGATCAAGTATCCATGTAATGTGTTTGATCTGATCGGGCATACTTGTTTCGAGCGGGTATATCTCGGATACGCTTAGTCTAACGCCTTCTTCATTTCGGAAAACGCTGCCTTTTATGAGAACTAGTTTTTCGTTTTCCAAATTGTGTCCATAATCTCCATACGGATCGGCATAGCAGTTCATTTGAACGCTGCCTTTTAGGGTTCCTAGATTGAAGAATGCCCAAGGACGATTGTCGCGCCGGGAAAGCTTCGTCGTGACCCCTGAAGCGATGCCGCATATTTGGAATTCTATACGATCGCCGAGGTCGTCGATTTTATCGAGATCGAAATTTGTGAGGGCTTCGACTAGGCCGTTGTAGTCATCTAGTGGGTGTCCCGACACATAAAACCCAAGTAGTTCTTTTTCATAGGCGAGCATTTCGTTTTTCGGAAACTGCTTGCTCATGTCGAAGGTGCGATTGCCATTTGTGGCTCCACCTGAATCGCTGTTGGCATCGGGGGTGTCGGCGAGCATGTCGAAGAAAGAATTCTGACCGGCCTCCTTGTCTCGTTGCCTTGCAGTTGCGTAGTTGATGGATTCTTCGAGTCGTTCGAAAATTGCGCCGCGGGGCTCGAGGGAAAAGTCGAAGGCTCCAGTCTTGACGAGACATTCCAAGACACGACGATTGACGGCTTTGGAGTCCATCCGCTCGAGGAATTCGTCGAGGTCGGTAAAGGGTCCGTTGGCTTCGCGCTCTTCAATGACCTTAATCGCCGCTGCATCGCCCACGCCTTTGATCGCTCCTAGTCCGAAACGAATGGATCCGGGCCTTCCTGCTGCTTCGTCTTCAGGGTCATCTACTACCGGTGTGAATGACTGACGGGATGTATTGATATCCGGCGAAAGTACCCGTATGTCCATCGCGGTAGCTTCATCGATAAAATGAGCTACCTTATCCGCATTGCCTTGCTCGCTGGAAAGCAATGCAGCCATGAACTCAACTGGGTAGTTCGCTTTCAAATACGCAGTGCGGTAGGATAGCATTGCATAGGCAGCCGAGTGAGACTTGTTAAAACCGTAAGCGGCGAATTTATCCAGAATTGCGAAAATGCCCAGAGCCATCTTGCGGCTCATTCCATGCGTCTTGTTGGCTCCTGCGACGAAGACTTCTTTTTGTGCTTCCATGACGGACGCGATCTTCTTGCCCATGGCGCGTCGGAGAATATCTGCTCCGCCAAGCGTATAGCCGGCGATGATGCGGGCAGCTTCCATGACCTGCTCTTGGTAGACCATTACGCCGTAGGTCTCGCTTACCAATTCCCGAAGAAGCGGGTGGGGAACTTCGATAGTCTTAGCGTCTTTTTTGCCGCGAATGAACTGCGGAATGAATTGCATGGGTCCGGGACGATAGAGCGCCACAAGCGCGATAATCTCCTCGAATACGGAAAGACCGATTTGCTTGCAAAGCGATTGCATACCGCTGGACTCGAGTTGGAAAACACCGACGGTTTTTCCTTGGTTTAGCAGCTCGTAGGTTTTGGAATCTTCGAGGGTGATCTTCTCGATGTCGAAATCTCGCATTCCTTCGAGACGCTTCACGCTGGTTTCCGCATCGGAAATAACGGTCAGCGTTTTCAGACCGAGGAAATCCATCTTGAGGAGGCCGAGGTCTTCGGCTGGTCCTTTAGCGTATTGCGTGGTGAGGTCGCCTTCTTGGAGAGTGACCGGAACAAGATTGTGGATAGGCTGGTCGCCGATGATGATCCCACAGGCGTGTTTGCCAGTGTTTCGAACCATGCCTTCGATAACTCTGCCCTGTTCGACGATCTTCCGGGCTACGGGGTTTCGTTCGATTTCCTCTCTCAGCTCTTTCGATTTTTGGATGGACGCATCGAGCGAGATGTTCAGCTCGTCGGGGATCATCTTGGCGAGCTTGTCAGCTTCGGCGAAGGGTACGTCATTAACGCGAGCCATATCGCGAATGACCATCTTTGCACCAAAGGTGCCGTAAGTTATGATATTAGCGACGCTGTCCGCGCCGTACTTATCGCGTACGAAAGAGACGACGTCTTCGCGACGTCGCATGCAGAAATCGATATCGAAATCGGGGGGCGATACACGTTCGAGATTGAGCATGCGCTCAAAGAGGAGGCCAAATCGCAGTGGATCGATGTCGGTGATCAATAGGACATAGGCGACGATACAGCCTGCTCCGGAACCACGACCAGGGCCTACGGGAATTCCTTTGCCGCGCGCGAAATTGATGAAATCCCAAACGATAAGAAAATAATCGATAAACCCTGTTCCGGCGATGATGGCGATTTGGTAGTCGAGTTGCTCGCAGAGGAATTCAGCGAAGTCCGCCCGCTGGCCTTCGGAGGGCGTATAGGTGCTACGGTTGTCGTAGTCGACTCCGTAGCGATCGAGCAGCCCACGTTTGCAGAGCTCGAGTAACAGGGTGCCGTTGGATTTATGAAGGTCGCGCTCTTTTTTTGTGAGTTTGCAGACTTCGTCCTTGCCGTCCTGTTTGTTTACCTTGGTTTTTTCGACTTCGTATATGTCGAGGATCCTATCAAAAGTACTGGCGTCTTCCTTGAAGGTTCTTAGCTCGGGCGGTGCTTCGAAAACGGGGTAGTGATTTTCGTCGAAGGGGATTTCGAGGTCGCACATTTCGGCCACGTGGACCGTGTTGTCGATCGACTCGGGGACTTCTTTGAAAATCTCCATCATTTCTTCGCGGCTCTTCAGGTAGAACTCTTGCGAAGGATATTTCATCCGATTCGGATCGGCGATTATCTTACCGGTTTGGATACAAAGCAGTGCATCGTGCGGATCAGCGTCTTCCTTGTATACGTAGTGCGAATCGTTGGCGGCAATGATTTTGAGATCGAATTCATTGGCGAGCTTAATGAGGCCGGGGATAATACGCCGTTGCACTGGCATGCCGTGGTCTTGCAGTTCGATGAAGTAGTTTTCCCTACCGAAGATATCGACGAAATCGGAAGTGACTCGGCGAGCGTTTGCTTCGTCGCCATAAATCAGATACTGAGCGGCAACACCATTAATGCATCCACTGAGGCCAATGAGCCCTTTTGAGTATTGGGCGAGTTTTTCAATGTCGGTTCGCGGTTTGTAGTAGACGCCGTTGACGTGAGCATCTGAGACCAGCTTGCAGAGGTTTTGGTAGCCTTCGAAATCTTTGGCGATGACACCTTTGTGGTGGATTTGGTATTTCGGAAAATCCTCGGGAGAGGGGACGTAATCTTCCGGGATGTCGCCAATGTCGTCGGTCCGCTTGCGTTCGCGTTTGGGGCGTTCGTTTTGCTTGTGGTCGCTGACGTAGTAGAGCTCGCACCCGATGAGGGGTTTGATTGCCGCTTTGCGGCAAGAGCGGTAGAAGTCGATAGCCCCGAAAAGATTGCCGTGATCGGTCATCGCTAAGGCAGGCATGCCTAGCTCTTTGGCTCGCACTGCAGCACGGGCGGGCTTGGCGCAGCCGTCGAGCAGGGAGTAATGGGTGTGATTGTGAAGGTGGACGAAGGGACCGGACTCGGACATAGGGTGACAGTCAATGAGCCTGAGCGATTGTTTCAAAGAAAAGAAGCGCCAACTTGTTCGGATGTTGTTGGTCGGTTATTGGCGTCTTGTTCACATTCTTTCATTATGGCCCTGCGTGTTGGCGCGAAGCTCTCTGCTCACTCCGTCTTGCGTTTAGTTGGAAGAGTCGCAGATTGGAGCCCTATGAATCGATTTTGGCGATTGGTTTGAGTGCTTAATATACTGGTCCTTTCCTTGTTCTCGGAATCGGAGTGCCCGAATATTCTGGTTTTTCTTGTCGATGATTGACGCTCTCCAGGATGCTGGTGCTCAATATGCCTCTTCGCTCGAGGATACTCCTATTGAGCTTAGACCCGATTTACCTTAAGAAATGAGCAATTGAAGCGAGTGGAGGTGCTCTCCTAAAGAACCCTTGGATTATCGGTTCTTGCGTACTGCTACAGTCTTTTGCAAACTGTCTCTCGAAAAGGGTTGACGAAAAAAGGTAATGCCGTCTTTTTCCTCTGTTTTCTACAAATACCATGGCAATAGAAGTAAAAATCCGCAAAAGCGAGCCCGTCGAACGTGCGCTCCGTCGTCTCAAGAAAAAACTAGACCGCGAAGGCGTTATCAAAGACGTCCGTGGCAACCGCTATTTCGAAAAACCTTCGGCTACCAAGCGTCGCCAGGGCAAGGTAGCGGCTTTCAACGATATGCTCCGTCACAAGTGGGACAACTAGGCTGACCAAGGTTGAAGGAATAAGGTTAAAAAGCCGAATTTTGAATTTCGAAGCTTCCTCTCACTTAGAGGGAGTTTTTTTTGTGCATGGGAATCTGATGGAACTAGAAATGGTAGGAGCGGTTTTATCCAGCGATGGTTTGGTTTATCGGAATATCGCGGGATAAACCCGCTCCTACATTGTCGATGCTAGCTTGAGTTTTGGGCTAGCAGTTCTTGAATCCATTTGCGATGAGGTCCGGAGAATGGGAGCTCATCGATAGCGTCGGTTTTTACCCAAAGGCTGTCAGGCGGAAGCTTTTTTGGGAGAGCTTTGAGATCTATGGGAAAAAAGCGTTCGGTGATCCGGTATTTAGTGATGGAGCGCTTGCGCTCGATGAGGAGGTTATCGATCGGTTTGGGTAGTGCTAGTTGTTCGAGGCTTGGAATTTCATGGAGGCCTTTCATGCGTTTCGCCGATTCGGGTATTTTGTGGAGCAGAATTCCTTTGGGTCCGACGATAAAGGCCCGATCGACGGTTTTCTTTTCAGTTTTGGTTTTGTCGAATCGCGGTAGCGAGGACTCTATGCCGGCGATGCGTCCTTCGCATAAGTCTACGACTGGACATAGCAAGCACTGTGGATTTGCCTTACGGCACACCGTCGCCCCGAGTTCCATCATGGCCTGATTGTGATCGCCCGGTCGGGCGGTGTTGAGGAGCGTTTCGGCGAGCGATTGGTAGGCTTTGGCTGCTTCTACGCTGGTTTTGTATTGTGCTGTATCAGCGATCAAGCGGGAGAGAATTCGGACTACGTTGCCGTCTACGACGGCACTTGGATCGGAGAAGGAAATGCTGCAAACCGCTGCGGCAGCGTAGGGTCCAATCCCGGGGAAGGCTTGCCAACTTTTGGAATCGGTTGGCAGTTCTGGAAGATTCGAAACCGTTTTGGCGAGTTTATGGAGATTTCGGGCTCGGGAGTAATAGCCGAGTCCTTCCCAGCTTTTGAGGACTTGGTCTTCGGTGGCTTTGGCGAGTTTTTTGAAGTTGGGGTAGACTTTTAGCCAGGCATCGAAGTAGGGAAGCGCAGTTTTAACCTGCGTTTGCTGGAGCATGAACTCCGAAACGACGGTTTTGTAGAGGCTCGGTTCCTTTCGCCAGGGCAGGTCGCGGGCGTTGGCGCCGTACCAGTTGATGAGCTGGGATTGAAAGGGAGCGACGGAATGGGAGAGTTTAGTGGCGTCCATTTGAAAAGCGGTGGGATTGGAAACGTTTTGGTCGGGAGGGGCCATGCTTTAATTGATCAAACTAACACTGTTTTCGACCGTTTTTTAGGTTTCCTTTCCTGAGGGCGCTTTATAGCGTTCGCTTCAAATTCGCATAAATGGCTAAACGTAAAAAGCAAATCGAGTTTCCCGAAGAGCCGAAGAAGAAAACTCTGTATACGAATAAACTCTCGGATGAGCAGATGGGGAAATTGGGAAACATCTGCGAAACGAAGAGTTGGGAGCCTTACGAGGTGGAATACGCTCGATTCGCCTACAAGGGCAATAAGGTGAACGTTGTTGTCTATAATAGCGGCAAGCTAGTCGTCCAGGGAAGGGAAATGGAGGATTTCGTCATCAATATCCTGGAGCCTGAGGTGCTTGGCGAGGCGCGGTTCGGCTACGATGAAATTTATCACCCCGAATGGTTCGAGCTGCATGCGGGGATGGATGAAAGCGGTAAGGGTGATCTCTTTGGTCCGATCGTAACGGCTTGCGTGATCGCGGATAAGCCGCAGATCGATGTATGGGTGAAGGAAGGAATCCGGGATTCCAAGAAGATAACCGATGGTCGTATCCTTAAATTGGATCAGATCATTCGCGCGACGAGGGGTGTTGCGGTCGAAACCTGCTTTTGCGGGATGAGCAAGTATAACGAGCTTATGGGTAAGCCGCGGGCGAACTTGAACTTGCTGCTGGCCTGGCAGCATGCGAATAGTTTGAAGGCGGCACTGAAGCGCAAACGTGCTCCTTGGGGAATGTTGGACCAATTTAGCAAACAGGATTTGGTCGGTCGGTATTTCAAGGATTCCGATTTCGATCTGCGGATGGAGACCAAGGCGGAAGCGGATCCGGTTGTGGCTGCGGCTTCAGTAGTCGCTCGAGCGGCCTACGTGCGTTACATGGACTCTTTGTCGAAACGATTTGGCGACACCCTTAAGAAGGGAGCTAGCGCGATGGTGAAGGAGCAGGCGACGGAGATCCTCGAGAAATTTGGTCCGGATGTATTTAAGGATTTTGCCAAGTTGCATTTTCGAACGGCTTACGAGGTGGTGTCGGACGCCGGAATGTTAGATCGGCTGCCTTTGAAACCGCCGGCCGCGAAAAAGGAATGGAAGAAGAAGTGATTGAGCTTTCAATTGTATCGCCTGAATGAAGTCCAAGCGTCTTAGAGCTTTTGATCGGGGCCGAATGAAAGGCCTCAAGGGTCTGATCGGCGTGGACGAGGCGGGTCGAGGAGCATTAGCCGGCCCGGTTGTTGCTGGGGCGGTGGCAGTCCCCAAGGCATTCTATGATAGCGAGTGGTGTAGGCGAAACGCGTCGCGAATCAATGATTCGAAGTTGCTCAGCAAGGAAGAGCGTGAGGAGCTTTACGAGAAGTTGCGTTGGTTGGAGCGCAAAGGCCGTGTTTTCGTTGGCGTTGGCTGGGGATCAGTCGCGGAGATCGAGGATTTGAATATTCTTGGAGCGACTCAGTTGGCGATGCGTAGAGCAGTTGAGCAGGTATTCGAAGGAGCGGGAATTTCGCCGCATGAATCGGATCCTTTATTTAGAGACGAAGAGGAAGAGCCTGGGGTTCAGGAGAACCTTTCGCATTGGAAGCTTTTCGTGGATGGAAAGCCGATGAAGCAATTGGGCTATCCGCATAAAGCTTTCGTTAAGGGCGATTCGCGTTCGTTGTGCATCGCGATGGGGTCGATTATCGCCAAAGTCGCTCGCGATCGGACTATGCTGGCTTTGGACTGCGAGTATCCGCGGTATGATTTCGGATCGAGCAAAGGTTATGCGACAGCGACCCATAGGGAGGCCATTTTGGAGGCAGGACCGACGCCGGTTCATCGCAGTCTTTTTCTGCGAAAGATTCTCGAGGCGAAATCCGAGGACCCACAGGTTGAATTCGTATTTTGATCGCTAGCTGCAATCGTAGCGTCTGTGCGATTGGAATGGGAGAGAAAAGAGTCGAGCTTTATTCTTTGTCCGCTTTTTCTTGTTTGACCTTTTGCTGGTGCTTGAAGGTCACTTTGAACATCTGCAAGCAAAGCCAAAAAGTAGCGGCGGCAGGGAGCGCGGTGAATCCAGCCCAGAAGAAAACCGTAGTTGGCTGGTAGCTCATTACGTGCGGTCGGAACCACAGGGTGAAGAGTAACCAAGCGATGGCTGTAAGGATGATATCGATCACCGCAGATTTGGCTGTTACTTTATAACCGCTAGATACTTTAGACATAACGAGATTGGTTTGTAGACCTTAACGCAGTTCTGTCCATTCAATTTCTAGAAATGGCGGGAGATTTCGTCACAATCGCCATTTTTCATCTGAGACCAGGGAAAATTGGGGGATTGCTCATCCATTCTGCGGATATTCGTGCGAAATTTGGTATCTATCACGGATTGTTTTAATCGAATAGATTTGATAAACTATGGGCATAGTCGAGGTCACAAGATCTCAACGAGAAACAGACAAATTTTGGTTTAGCAATTTAAGTTTCAATTTTGGTTAAGTTCCAAAACAGAGTCGTTGCTTGGCCCGGCGGATGTGGGACCGCCGGGTCTTTTTCGTTTTTGGGATGACTGTTGGGGTTTTATAGGTGCTGCGTCTTCGATGGCTCCGCCCTATCTTGGGTGTAGTGCCGAGTCGGTTTTTATTTGGTTCGTTGGAGACCTTTATGTCGCTTTATCAGAGACGCTAATAGGGTGGATTTAATCGTCGATAATCGTATTTTTTTTTCGTTCAGGGTTGACCAAACTGGCTATTTTGGTAGTTTATATTTGTCAGATTTGAAGACGGTGTGTCTGGCTCTTCTCGAAAGGTTATTCAGGGGATAATATTGTCAAAGGGCGGCAAAACAGCCGCCCTCATTTTTTCCCAAACCGGTTGGTAGACTTTGTGGAAATGCCTCGTCCTGTTTTTGCTAATACAGTAGTGAGTCGAGACGAGAGCCGGACGTTGGAGCAGTTTGCATGACTAGCGTTTAGACTTACCCGATAAGCACTTGGGTAGCAAGGGAGTAGCCCTGCAGACCTAGGCCGGCTATGACTCCTTTGGAAACGGCAGCTGTGTGGGAATGATGACGGAAGCGTTCTCGGGCGTGAATGTTGCTGATGTGCACTTCGATCGTGTCTATCCCGCACCCGCCAATCGCATCGCGTAGCGCGATACTCGTATGCGAGAAGGCGCCAGGGTTGAAAATGATCCCGTTGCAGTCGGATTCGGCTAATTGCGAAATTCGATCTATCATAGCTCCCTCATGATTGGATTGGTAGAAATCGAAATCGATGTTCGGGTATTGCTCACGCAGGCCGTCTGCCAAGTCTTCTAGCGTTTGCGTGCCGTATATCTCCGGTTCGCGTTTGCCGAGGCGATTCAAATTCGGACCGTTCAATACTGCTATACGTTTCATATGCGATTATCTACTAAGCCCTTTGGTTTGAAGCAATAGTGAAGATTTAGGAAACTTTGATATGATTCACAGGGGGCAATCGGTTTTGATGAATTTATAGGGTATGTCGAATTGAGCGGCTGCTTCTTTAGCGAGCGCATCGACTCCGAAGGTTTCAGTGGCGTAGTGGCCGCAGACGTATAGGTTGAGACCTTCTTCTTGAGCGATGGTGTAGAAGTGTTGTTTGAGTTCTCCGGTGATCAGGGTATCGGCTCCAGTGGCTTTGACGTGATCTACTACGCTGTTGCCGCTACCGGTGACGATACAGATTTTGGTTGGTTTTGTGGAGCCGAACTCCATGCAGGCAATTTTAGAACCAAAGGCAGATTGAAGGGTGGCATTGAGTTTCGCCCGGTTTTTGGACCAATCGCAAATTAATCCGAGATCGGTGCCTTCGTAGGGGAGAAAGGTTCCGCTTTGGGGGGCATCGATGGCCCGAGCAAGGCAAGCGGCGTTCCCAATTTCCGCGTGGGCGTCCAGCGGCAAGTGACAAGAATAGACGGCTAGATTGCCTTCTATGAGTGTTTTGTATTTTTTGTATTCGCTTCCGACGATGTGTTTGGAGCCGTTCCAGAACATTCCGTGGTGGACGATTAGCAGATCGATTCCAGCGTCGATCGCTTTTTGAAATGGGATGAGACCAGCATCGACAGCGGCTCCGATTTTGGTGACTTGGCCGTTGTTTGCGAATTGTAGGCCGTTGAGGGCTTCGCGGAAGTCAGCTACTTCATTAGTCTGGGCGCGTTGGTTGCAGAATGAAACGATATCGTCGAGGGTTGCCATGAGGAGAATCAATTTGGCGGAGCGCTTGGAGTCGATCTTTTATCCGACGGCGGGGAGGAACTCTGTAATTGCTTAGATTTGATTTGGGAGTTTTCGCTCCCTCGAAGAAATGTTTTCATTTCTTGGGTTGCTGCGACAAGAAGCTCGGTTTTCTGTGTGTGGCTGAAGAATTGAATTTAGAAAATGTTTCAGGACGACGATAGCGATGAATTTGAAATTCTGGGATCCTTGATGCTGGCTCACCCGCATTTGAAGGATCCTAATTTCGCTCGTAGCGTTGTCTTGATGACGGCTCATGAAGACGAAGGGTCGCTAGGTGTGGTGGTCAATCGCAGCGCGGGAATGAATTTGGGAGAGGTCGACGATTCGTTTACCGATTTGGGATTGGAGGATGTGCCGCTCTATATAGGAGGTCCGGTCGCTTCGGATCGGATCATTTTGGCGGCCTGGAAGGTCGATCCGATCGTGAATGAGTTTCGTTTGTACTTCGGATTGGAGCCGAAAAAGGCTCAGGCTAAACGGCTGGAGGATCCGGATTTGAAGATTCGGGCTTTTCGCGGTTATTCTGGTTGGGGGAAAGAGCAATTGACGGGCGAATTGTCGGACAATGCTTGGGTGGTCTCGGATATGGACGGGTACGCGTTGACTCATTTGGAAGGGGACGAGCTGTGGCGCCATGTGATTATGAACATCAATTTGGAGCTTGGATTGATGTCGATGGCCCCGGATTTGCCCGAGTGGAATTGAGTATTTGGCCACATGAACGAGCATGGAAGCGGTTTTAATAGCTCAAAATCTCGTTAATCGGGAAAAGCGTTATTGACAGGGGGTAGAGCGCCGTATCTTTTATCGCCCCTTATGAAAGTTGTCTCATCGCTCAAGTCCGCAAAAAAGCGTCATCCCGACTGCCAAGTTGTACGTCGCAAAGGACGTGTTT
>JABITN010000063.1 GCA_018700525.1 Opitutales bacterium | reverse complement strand
TTCGAAATAACCGAAGCTATTGTCGTTTTTTACCCCATCACTCCCGCCGTACCAACGACGGCCCGCGAAGCGTTTGGGAGAAAAGACCGCATTGTATTCAGAAGTCGCTCGAAGGTTTTCGTCAAAAACGTCCCTGTCGAGGTCGTGGTTTCCCGGAACAACCATATACGGCACTACCCCATCGATCAACGAAAACGCATCGTCAGCGACACGCCATTCGGATTCTTCGCCCTCCTCGACCACATCGCCGACATGAATTACGTATTTAACATTCAATGACTCATGAGCATCTCGAATCCATTGAAATTGCTTCCGGAATATTTGCGGGAAATAGGCCGCATAACGCTGTGTATCCGGGACGACGATCAAGCAAAACTCGCCCGCACCTTCGTCGACCTCAACCGGAAATCGCACATCAGCTTCAGCCATAATAGTGGCAGGAGCGATCCATCCAACAAGCAGCAGGAACAGAGCAAGCCTCGATAGCAATGAGAGAACAACCAGGAATAGAGGACGAGAATTCAACATAAAGAAAGGTTGCCAAATAGTTGACATATGACATAGGTGTTTTCCAGAACAAAATCCCCTTTCCTCTAACCCCACAAATTTTGAAAGCTGCCTACACTGGGCTGATCGGTATTCTTACAGCTAGTTTCATTCACGCTGACGTACATTCTTGGCGTAATGGAGGCAATGGGACATACCCAAAAGCCAACGCGATGTTCGATTGGACGGATCCTTCCTCATTACGTTGGAAAATCGAAACGCCTGCCAAGAGCAATGCCTCCCCCATATTGGTGCGAGGAAAACTGTTCTATTGTATCGAACCCGCCACGCTTGTCTGCGCGAGCGCCGATACTGGCGAAATCCTTTGGCAGACATCGTACGGATACGAAACGTTGCTAGCGAACTCTCCTTCCGAGAAGAAGAAAATCAAGGAAGCAAAATCCGAGAGCATTCGAATCGAAGAAGAACTCGCTCCGCTTAAACGCGAACAATACAAACTCGCTCGCTTGTTGAGTCAGGATAAGACCAACAAGCTGACGGAATCGAAACTCGCCTCTATAAACGCCGACATTCAGGCGTTAGAAAATCAGATCCCGGAAATCCTAAAAGCTCTCCAAAAACCAGAGACCAAAGAAATTAATGGGTATGCCTCCTACACTCCCTGCTCAGATGGAGAATCGGTGTACACCTGTACCGGCTTAGGCATCGTTGCAAAATTTTCGCTGAACGGAGAACGTCTCTGGTCCAAGCGCATGGAATGGCCAGATCACCCTTGGGGCGGAGCTTCTTCCCCGGTTCTAGCAGGTAAAAAATTGATCGTCCGATTCGCCGACTACGTGGCGCTGGATACAGAAACCGGCAGAGAAATTTGGCGTACACCAGACCCAGTCGCGTTCGGAACCCCTTCCCTATTCCAACTTGAAGATCAATGGTTCCTCTATACCATACGAGGGGAACTCATTCGCGTCGCTGATGGCAAAAAACTGCCTTCGCAAGATTGGACGATCGAAGGAAAGGAACACGCATTTTTCAATACCAACGCCATCTCCGGAAATCGGATCTACGCAGTCCATGGTGCAAGCCAACTTGATGGACAAGCTTATTGTCTCGAAATACCGGATACTATACCTCAACTCGAATCGTCAGGACTAACACTCATTTGGAATGCAAGCGTCGACCAGGATCGTTACTACACCTCTCCACTAATCCACGACGGATTGATTTACCTGCTATCCAGGAACGGCATCATGCAGGTACTCAACGATCGATCAGGCAAGCTCAATTACTCTCAAAAAATCCCAAGACTAAAGGACCAATGTTACGCAGGACTTCTTCTTGTCGGAGACAAGATTTACCTCGGGGAGGAAAATGGAAACGTCATTATCCTGGAAACCGGGAACGAATACCGAGAAGCCAAACGGTTTAATATCGGAGAATGCCGTAGCTCACCGATCTTCGATGGAAACACCGCCTATCTTCGAACCTTAGACGCATTGTTCGCTTTTCGCTCACAGTAGAGCGAGCACAAGATTATACTACTCCGCTTTCTTCCACGCCGCAGGACCGAAAACCAATTCGGGCGAGCCAAATTCATGTGCTCCAATATCCGGGGCCTCTCCTTCGAAGGCCGTGTTCACATTAGGCAAAACAATTCCCTGATCGTATCCAGGACTCGACTTCGCAAGTTGAAACCGCCCCAAAACACCGGGCCCGTGATCCTCTCGAAACGTTGGAGTGTCACGAACTCCATGCGGCTCGGATTTTCCGTTCATCAAATTCACCGCTCCATTCGATAGGTTGTAATCGAAATCGCTGGATTCTTTCGAACCGATACTAAACGGTTCGCTTCCGATGCCATCCTCGCATATTAGAAACAGATTATTCCGAGCCATCAATGCCCCCCCTTCTGTGTCTATACCACGATTGTAGCAGTTCTTAGCATTCGACAAAGTCATGTTGTGCAGAAAGTAGCGCATTCCTTCTCCCCCACCTTTGAAGAATTTCATAGACCTTCCCTCTGCGGGCAGGGAGCGCCAAGCGACATTTCGAATGAAATAGGCAGGACCAAGACTCACCGCCTTCGTTCCCAGAGGAGTATAGGCATGGTCGATGTAATTATTGTAGACGCGAATATTCATGCCTCCTCCTTCCGATTCGATCCCGTTATCCACACAATATTCAATATGATTCCCATATATATCAGAATCATGACCCGGAAATCCTTGCTCGGAAAAATTTCCCGTAAACGCTCCCATCCCATCTTCTAATCGATGCCCTACCTTGCCTTGTAAAAGATTGTATCGAATGACGTTATTGCTAAGCCGTGCAGGCTCGTCAGGACACGCAATCCCAAATGCTCCGTGCGGATGATTCTCTCCGGCAGGCGCTCCATCGCCATTCCCCCAGTCCCAGGCATCGAAACGCGGACTTCCAATTTTGCAGCCTTGGATCACGACCTGAGAACATCCTTCCCTCAAAGTAATTCCTCCAATACGATCGCTTACATCATAGCCTGCAACTTTGTGTCCCCAATTCTCTACGACAACCCCTTCAATCACAACGTGATGTCGGTTCTCCTCTACGACAATAGCCGAATCCACCGCATTGATGAACGCCCCGTTTCGAACGATCACATAGTCCGCATCAATCGTTAGACAATGCATCCCCTCATTATCTGCATCAACAATCGCATTTTCAAAATCGTAGACCACGTAACCACGCTCCTCACTCCCACCTTCTAGAATCGCGACGCTAACCTGCGCCCTGCTCATTTGCTTTTCCGAGGTAATTTCAAAGGCATCACTCCAGGTAGATTTCGACAAGGTAGCCAACTCGCCCCCCTTTTTTAGCCTAAATTCGTATTCGGTTCCGGCTTTCAAATCCAGCACGCTTCCTCTGTATTCACTTCCCGCCCACCACAAATCGAGAGCAGGCCTCCACTGATTGCTTTCAGTGTTCCTATACTCGACTTTGCAAGTCACATCCGCACCGCCCGAAGTCTCCCAATAGAGACCCATACTATTAAAAGTTTCTACCGCCGTAGGGCTCGAAGCGAAAACGACATGAATGGAAAGAAGGTGTAGAAATAGGAGTGTTTTCATTTTCGTTCTTTGATTGCTACTAAATACATAAGTCGCTGATCGGGCGGAGAGGCTTCATCGATTGCCACATTTCCTCCCAATGCGACGTGACCCGAATCGAACGACTTTGCGAAGACCGACAAGCTCTGCTTCCCTCCTGGCCCAGAAACCTTAATCGACTCGTCCGTATCGTTCCAATCCATCAACCAGGCAGGTCTTCTTTCAAACCGGTCATCATGAGCAACAAAAGCGATCACATCCCGATCAACCGAAAAACTCAGAAACCCTTGAGCTGATCCACTGCTTCGTTGATCCGCCAAGTCAGTCTGAATCCAACTGACATCTCTCAAAGACGAAGGAATATTCGACATTCTGTAACCACTATTAAGATACGATTTATCACCGATAGACAGACTTTCTTCACTCACAACATACGGACGAAAAGACTTAGCAAACACCTCAGTAATATTGAGCGAACTCCAAAGCGGAACATCCAAATAGGCTAACGCAATCCCCTGCTCTTTGGCCACACTGTAAAAAAGGTAATGATCACCATCCTCGTGGTACACATAAGGATCGAGCAGAATCGAAACAGGGTTCGTCTCGTACGATTTCTCAGGAGACAACACTTCCAATGGATTTTTCATCAAAGACCAATTCATCCAGTTGGGATCGCTAACATCCATTTCCACTACCTTGATAGTTTCCGGCTTATCCAGTTCATGACTATAAAAGACAAAGAGCCGATTATTGTGCAGTTTAAGAGCAAAATGCCTATCCTCGTAGTGAAACAGATCCGGTCCTGATTCGAAATTCGTGAGTCCATCTAGCGACCGAACCATCGGACCGCGCCTGGGCACTCCATAAAAGTAGCCTCGATAACGAAACACTCGCATGTACATCTTTCCCAACACTTCGGGAGAATTCGCTTCGAAAGCCAGCCCATCATCGGAAATCGCCGCAAATGTTTTCTGTCCCAAAGACTCATCAACGTAAGGGGAATGGTAATACATAACGATCTGCTCGTTTCGATGATCCACATGTACATCCGGAGACGCTACGTGATCCAACGCAAACCCAGTTGTTTGGTTTAGGTGAAATACGCCCTTACCCGGATTGTAGACATTCCAGGGACCTTCGAGATTATTCGCGTAGGCCATTCTAATATGCTCCCCCTTATGATGGGAAAAATAGAGATAGTACTTTCCGAGCGGCTTCGCCACCCACTCCGGAACCCGAATCAACGACGGTCCAGCTATACTGGCATACGGATCGCTATTCGTTTCCCGATGAATATCGAATGCTTCATCCCCAATAATCTCCAATGAGAGAATTGGATTCCCTTCGAAACGCTTCGCTTCGATCCCAAGAGGCTCGTTCACCGCTTCCCCGCTTGCGAATACCACCGTCAAGCAAACCACTAAAGTGGAACACCGTTTCAAAAATCGATCGAAATAAGATGCGGGACGAATTGTTTTTTTCATTTCAGATTAACTCCTAATCTACTGGCCAATGAGCCGAAGGTACATGTTCGGCGTCGAAAAACGCTTCGAACTGAGCAACGGTTTCCCCGTTCTCATTCGCTACATTTCTACTCTCGTACGGATCCTCTTGCAAGTTGTACAACTCGATAGGTTGGTCCATTCCATACCTGATCGCTTTCCAGTTTTCTCGACGCCCCGCCTGCCACAATCGATCGCGCGGGAATTCCCAATACAAGGGCCGTTTCGACATATCCTGCTCTTCGCCCTGCAGGGTCGGCAACAAACTCACCCCGTCCATTCCATAGTCAACTGACTCTCCCGCCACCTCCAACAGAGTCGGAAAAACATCTGCGAACATCCAAGGCGTTTCGTTCGTCTCCCCTTCTGCGACCACTCCTGGCCAGCGAGCGATTATAGGAACCCGCAATCCCCCTTCGTAGAGCGAACCCTTACGGCCCCGCAAGCCGCCCGCCGAGTGCAATTCCTCGCTGCGTTCCTTATTCACCGGTCCGTTATCCGAAGTAAAGATCAAGAGGGTATCCTCCGCCAATTTCCAATGGTCCAATTCGTCCATGATTTCTCCGACGTAACCATCGAGCCGCGTAGACATCGCCGCATAGATCTTCGCGCTCTCAGACCAATCCCGATTTGCATAGTCTCCCAATTCCGGCACCTCCATCAATTCATGAGGGATCGTAATCGGCAGATAGAGAAAAAACGGCTGTTTGCGATTCTCCCGAATAAAATCTAAGGCATAATCGCGAAAGAGGTCATTGCTGTATACCGTTCGGTTCCCGTCCTTGTTTCCCGATATCGACAATCTCGAGTCATCCTTCCACAGGAAATCCGTGTAGTAATACGAGGCGTGGTTTTGATTCAAATATCCCAGCCAGGAATCGAAGCCCATTTGAACCGGAGTCCCTTTCGACTGAGGTTCACCGATACCCCATTTTCCCGCTGCCCCCGTTGCATACCCTTGTTTCCTCAAGGCCTCGGCAACCGTCGGCTCCCGTCCAGTCAGCGACAAGCGCATCCCGCCTTCGCCGAATAATTCCTCTACCCCACCCACCTGCGGACTATTCCCCCGAATTAAACCATGTCCCGAATGAAGCCCCGTCATCAATACGCAACGCGATGGAGCGCACACTGGCGCTCCCGCATAGAAGTGCGTATATCGCGTTCCTTGACCCGCGAGGGCATCGATGTGCGGCGTTGCGATATACTTGGACCCATAACAGCCAAGGTCCCCGTATCCAAGATCGTCCGCCATTATGAAGATAATATTGGGTGGTCTCGATTCCAGCAGAGTCGATGAGAAGATCGCTAAAAGCGAAAATAGCGCTAATCGAGTCGCAGAGAAAATCAAACGATCCAAACCGCTCCGCTCGCTAGCTATAAATTCGACCGTATTTTTTTTTCGGATATTCATCGAATTTCCCAATCCGCTTCCCACTCCTACAGTCGCCTCAAACGCCTACAGCCTTAACGATTTGAAGCCTCAATTCCGCCTCTTCATCGCCATCGATTTCCACGAGCGGCGGCCACATATACTTTTCACAGTGCCCCAGTTCGCTCATTAGTACTTTCAATGCCGCCAAGGCAGATCCCAATGATCGACCCTTTTGGTAGATTAACGAGATATCATCCGTCAAATCCTGCAGGTCTTGCACTGCCGATAAATCTCTTTTAAGCGCAAAATCATACAATTCCCGATACATCTCAGGAACCAGGTTTCCAGAACTGGGAACGAGACCATCCGACCCCAACAGCAATGCATTCTTAGATTGAGCCGCCCAGCCAACGAAATGCGAAAAATCTGTCCGATTCCGATACCGTATGATCGCCTCTCCCAATCGAACCTCGTCGCGTTCGGAGTCCTTCAAGCCAACAATATTTTCATGAGCGCTCAACTGATCCACGATATCCAAGGGAATGGACATTCCAGTCGTCGCCGGAATATTATAAATGATTAGCGGCAAAGGAATCGCATCCGCCAAAACCTCGAAATAACGGAGCATTTGAGCATCCTCTAGAGCATAGTAACTCGGTAAATTAGCCACCGCCACCGTAACGCCCATATCGGCAAACCGTTTTGCCAGTTCAACCGATTCATCCAAACAATTCCCAGCAATGCCCGCATAGAGATTCATCTTCCCCGCATAGGAATCGCAAATGACGCCAGTCAATCGCGCCTTCTCCTCGTTTGGAACCGAGCTAGCCTCGCCCGTAGTTCCAAACACAAACGGCTCAGCTCCAGCCTCGGCCAATCGATCTACAATCCTCAACAAACCGTCACCATCCCCTCGTCCGTCTGCAGTTGCAGGCGTCACTAAAGGGACAACAACGCCAGAAAAACGCTTCGATTGTCGCACATCCTGAATCTGTTTTTTCGATTCGTTTGTCATAGCTTGTGAATCTCTCTTGAAATTTGATCTCTCTCGCCAAAAGGGGACAAATAACTGTTCCGTCCAGAGACGTCGGGCAGCAATCATTCAACGAGGGGCGAGAAGTTGAAAAACAGCGAAGTTAAGATTGACATATGACATATGTCACCTTTAAAAATACAAAATCTTCAATTGGCATGTTTATGCAACACGCCTCGGCGACTACGTTTTCAAGCAACCCACAGAACGAGCAAAGACCCGTCCAGCACCCCTGTACCACCAATTTTCTCAAACAACTACTACCTCTTATAAACGAACAACCTGTTTTTATATGAACAAAAACACTACACCCCATGGCGCCATTGGGAAATCCGCGCCCAACAATGACTCACCAGTCATTTTTTCCACAATGGAAAGATTTACCAAGCACATCGGAAAGATAGCTCTTCCCGCCGTGCTTTTAATCGCCGGGAGTATTAATTTACATGCAGGCGACATCGCAGGTCGCGTCCGCGACGATACCAACGGAGGCTACATGCCCGGCGTTGAAATCCGCATCGAAGGACAAGACAAGAAAACCGTCACCGACGCCGAAGGTCGCTACCGCATTACGAATTTGCCTGCAGGGCAATACACCGTTCGCGCTCACTCGCTCGCCTACGACACCGGCATCCAATCCGTAAGTGTACCGGCAACCGGAGACGCAACCGCGGAATTCATGCTCAGGTCTTCAGTATACGAACTCGAGTCCTTTAAAGTGGAAGGGTATCGCGAAGGTCGACAACTCGCTCTTCAACAAAAACGCGCGGCCAGCAATATCCGCGACGTCATTTCCGCCGATTCCGTGGGCAGCCTCCCCGACCGCAACGTTGCGGAAGCCTTGGCTCGCGTACCGGGCGTCAATCTTGACGTTGATGCTGGCGAAGGCCGTTTCGTAAGTATTCGCGGAATCGAACCATCCTACAACAACGTTACGCTCGACGGAGCCACTCTCGCCGCTCCTAGTGTCGGCGGTCGTTCAGGTCGCTCGATGCCGCTCGACGTAGTTGGTTCAGGACAAATTTCTCAAATCGAAGTCATCAAGTCGGTCACTCCCGACATGGACGGAAACGCGCTTGGCGGCACGATCAACATCAAGAGCGCCAGTGCGTTCAGCCGCCCCGAAAGCTTCGTCATGGGCAAGTTCGAACTCGGCGAAAACAGTGTCGCTAAATCCACTATCGTCGACACTGACATTACCTGGGGAGACACCTTCAACGACGGCACAGTCGGTATCGCCCTTTCCGCCAACTACTCCAATCGTCCATTCGTATCACACGAAGTCCAGGGCAGCTGGAACGATGACGACGGCAGACTTTTCCTAGAAGATTACGAGATTCAACCGGCTGAAGGCGAACGCACCCGTATGGGCGTTAACTACAACATCGAATTCCGCCCAGACGATGACACCGAAATGTACATCCGCGGCATCTATAACAAATTCGAAGAGGAAGAACGCCAACAGGAATTCATTATCCAAGGCCGCAGAGATCCGATTTTCGTATCCGATGATCTGATCGAAGTTACCCGCATGCGTTTCGAGCAACGCGATTTCCAACGCGAAATCAAACAGACGCTTCTCAACGTCACTGCTGGTATGAAAAAACGCACTGACAACCTCACCGTTTCTGGCGACATCACCTACTCCTTCTCCGAAGAAGACGTTCCTGTTATCAAGTCCGCCCAGTTCCGCACAGGGAATGAACAAGATCCTTTCAACGAAGGAAACCCATTCCAATTCAGAACTTCGAACTTCTACCCTCAATACAACGATCAAGGATTCCCCACCAACCAACTCGATCAATTCGAGCTACGCCGCTTCCGCGAAGGGGATTCGCTCGTTCAGGAAAACACCTGGAGCCCGCGCATAGATTTCGAATGGGATCTCGATAGCGTTTTCGGTGGCCATCCTGGCACTTTCAAAACGGGCATAAAACTGACCAGCCGCGACCGCTTCGTTGACGACAACTCGCTTCGTACGGTTGGAGGTGACGACGACTTCACAATCCTGGACATCGCTCCTCCAGGCGCTGGATTCAGCATCTTCGATGGACGCTATATGTATCCATCCAGCCTAAACGCTGACACCGCCCTTACCTACCTAAATTCGAATCGCGGCGACTTCGAAGTCGATGCAGAAGCATCAGCCGACAACTCTCGAGAAGACGACTACGATGTCCAAGAAGATATCCTAGCCGTCTAC
>JABITN010000093.1 GCA_018700525.1 Opitutales bacterium | reverse complement strand
CCTGCTCGAAGTACGCAGTCGGCCTGGGGATGGACATCCCGAGGGTCGAGGGTGCAGGGCTGGGTGTTAGAGAGGGCAGAGGCGAGCGTCGGTGAGTGAGAGAGCGGTGGTGAGAGCATGGAGACGGCCCTGGCATACCTGAAGCATGAGGGTGACGATGCCGATGAGCGCGTTGATGGAGATGACGGCGATATAGAACACGCCGATTCCAGCAGGCGCTGCCAAGGAGAACATGGTCGAGTCGGCGATGGTTTCTCGCGCGCCTTGAAGTCCCCCGACCGCTCCGAGGACCGATGGCAATAGGAGGAATGAAAATATGATGGTGAGAATGCCCTGGACGAAGTCAGTGAGAATCGCCGCTCCTAGTCCACCTGCGGTTCCGTAGGCGACAAAGAGGACGGTCATGAAAATGATAGCGTGATTGGATGAAATCGCTCCGCCACTGGCTCCGGAAATCACCGCTCCCGAGCCTTTTAGCATCAGTCCGATTGTCGTAACCATAAAAGCGATACTAATTACCGCGTAGAGAGCGGCGACGCTACGATTGTATCGCAATTCGAAAATGTCGGCAGTAGTTAGGGCTCGGAAACGCCGCATCATTGGAGCGATTAGCCAGTAGAAGGGAGTTCCGAAGAGATAGAGCCACTGGTACCAAATGCCGGAGAGTCCGCTCGTATAGGTTTTGGAAGCGACGCCAACGGCCTGGTCAGAGTGGGTTCCGCTGCCGAATGCATGCATCATGAGCATCCATTTTCCGAATCGGCGTGGCATGATGAAATCGCTCACGCCCTTTATTTTTCGGACCGATAGGATACCGAGAGCGGTGACGCCGACAAGGTAGGCGAGGAGAACGAGAATATCGATGATGCTGAGACCGAGCATTTTTTACGGGAAGGGGAATAGATCGAGAAGATGGCCTGAGCGAAAAGCTCGGTGATGCTTGTTTTTACGTAACTGGAAATGAATCGCTAAGGCGGGGCAAATGAATGGTTACGGTAAACTCGGTTTTACCGTTTGCTCGAAGTGGAATCGGTTTACGACCCGACTCAAGTGAATGCGTTTAGTTTGGTTTCGCAGAAGAATTATGCGAATGATCTGAAGCTACAGTACGTTACGAAGTTTCTGCGCGCAGATTATCGATATGAAGCTATTCTGACTCGCCCGCCCTTGCATCTTCATGGAGGCGATTTTGCAACCGACGGAGCGGGTAACGTATTCGTTTCCGAGGATACGATTTGAACAATGGAGGGAAATGGGATAGTATCGAGTCTGTGTTCAATAGATACTACGAAGCTGAGAATATGCATGTGCTGAATCCTCCCAACGGAAATACGGCAAAACATTTGGATTTACTGTTCAAGATTGCCGATCAAAATACGTTTCTGGTTTCCCGGTCGCCCGAGTCTGAGGTTTTGGGCTCCTCGCATAGCCGAAAACTCGCTCAGCAATTAATTCGAACCCAGAGGAACAATGTTGAGTATCTCGAACGAAATCTTCCGGAGAAAAAGATCGTAACGCTGCCCATGCCTAGCTTGTTGATCAAAAGTAGGACCAGCCGTCTGGACGCTCTGAGAAGGGAGGTAGAATCCGTTTACCTTAGTTTGTACCCGGAGGCTCGACTAGAGTGGATCAATGCGGACGACATTACCTTGCTTGGAGGTTCCATCCATTGCATGAGCGTGCAAAAGATGCTCACCACATCGAGGATATTGAAAAAACCGACTTTTCTGAATTGAGGCTAGCAGTCTAGAGTGGAAGCCCCCTCTCGATCTGGCTCAGTTTGGGTAGATCGACCAGTAGCGTTGGGTTTGTTGGAAGGATGGGCTTACGAATCCGCTTTGAGAGTAGCCGCTGGGTTTTTCCACCAGCCGGTTGCTCGGACGGTGCTGGTGACGAACCAATCGGAAAGGACTTTTTGGAGACGTTCTTTTTCAGTCCTGTGTTCTGGCGAATTCCATAGATCCTTCACTTCCTCCGGATCGTTCTCCAAATCGAATAACTGCCCGATATTCATTCCGATGTATTCGATTAACTTATACCGTTTGCTTCGAACCATTAGTACGTGGTCGACTTTTTGGAGCATTAAATCTTGGGCGTGCTCGGAGAATGCGTATTCTCTTTCGGGTGGATTGGGGTTGTTTTTGAGAAAGGGGATGAGGGATTCCGCTTCCATTTGCTCTGGGGGTTGCAGTCCAGCCAAATCGAGAATGGTGGGGCCGATGTCGAACCATTGCGTGAGGGCATCGACTTGCCTGCCTCCTTGAAACCGTTCGGGGCTCCAGACGACCAGCGGCACGCGGACGGATGAATCGTACATGGTCCACTTTTCCACGAGTCCATGATCGCCTAGGCAGTCGCCGTGATCGGATGTGAAGATGACGACGGAATCTTCAAGTATTCCGGTCTCTTCCAATCGGTAAAAGATACGCCCAACTTGTTCGTCGATCATAGTGACGTTGGCCAGGTAGTAGGCACGTTGGAGTTTGCGCGACTCATCGGAGGCGTGTGGATCGAAAGCGATCGAGTCGGCGAAGCGCTGGGTTAGACGCTCTCGCAGGGCGTCTAGCGTCTCGGGCTGGGCGTCTATTTCTTCTTGGGTTACCGGCTGGATCGGTAGATCCTTTTCCATGTATTCTTTGGTGTAACGCTCGATGGGGTCGAATGGAGGGTGAGGTCCGGGAAAGCCTATTTCGAGGAAGAGAGGTTCGTCGTCTAGGCTAGGACGTTTATCTTTGTCGATCCATTGCATCAATTTCGACTGATCAGCGGCGTAGGGCGATTTGTCGATCCATCGGAGCGCTAGGTCGCCGATGAAAACGTCTGGATGAAGGTCGTCAGGTAATTTCCACTCGTAGGCTCCCTGGCGTTCTTGAACGTCGGGCCAATCTTTGTAGAATGGTTTTTCTGGGCGATCGAATCCGCGCAGGTCCAGGGCCTTATCCCATTCGTCTTCGAAAATGTGAGGGTTTCCGGTCCACATGAGTTCGGATTCGCGGCGTTGTTTGTTTTCAACTACAAAGCGTTCGTGGAAGCCGTGGAGTTCATTGTAGGGATCGGCGTGCATCTTGCCGATATTCACGCAGTAGTATCCGCTGTCCCTTAGATGTTGGACCCAGGTGCGCGGCCATTTGGCGTTGTTCTTGAGAGCTCCTGAATTATGGGGAAAGTAACCAGTGAAGAGACTCGCTCGGGAAGGTCCGCACGAAGGGGAAGTCACATGGCATTGGGTGAAGGCGACCCCTTCGTTTACCAATCGATCTGTATGCGGAGTGTTGAGGTGAGGGTATCCGAGCGCAGCAATTGTGTCGTAACGTTGTTGGTCGGTGATGATGAGAATTATGTTGGGGCGTTTCATGGGGTGGATGATGCTTGATTGAGAAATTGTGGTTGAATGGAAGGAAAGTATCCTCGTTTGTTCAAAACCAAAAGTCAAAAAATGACACGCGAATCTTTGGAGGTTCTTTTGAAAATCGAAAAATCGTAGGGGCGCCGCAAGCGCAGCCCCTACAGAACGCGGCATGGCGCAAGCGCCAGGCCTACCTCTGTGCCTCCCTTTAAACTCCCTCTGAACTTTCGGGCTTTCCGCCTGAACTTGTTGACAGGAAATGAATGTATCTCTTCGTTCGGAAGAATTGGATTTCCTATTAACAAGCCGACCTTCGCCCGGATGGTTCCGCCGTAGGTGAGTAGCTTTTGTTATACGGTTGGAAGCAGAAGCGTGAGCCAGATGGCATTGCATTTCTGTTGAACGAAAACAAGAAAGCATAAAAAGCTACAGCAAATAATCACTTACTATGAAACGTAATATCCTTAGAGGACTGACTCTACTTCTCTGTATTTCTTTAACGCTCGAAGGAAGTGACTCATCTGTCCGGGAACGCCTAATGGGAGCTGCCTATCTAGATAACCAAGCCTATCATCTACTTGAGGAGATGACGGATCGCTTTGGTGGTCGTATCACAGGTTCAAAGTCGAACGAACAATCGTTGATATTTCTTCAGGAAGCTTTGGAGAGAGAAGGAATCGAATCTCGGCAAGAACCATTCTCCTTCCCTGGCTGGGTTCGGGGCAAGGACGAAGCAATCTTAATTGAACCTGTTAAACGACCCTTGAGAGCTATTGGACTGGGTTATGTTCAACCCCATCCAAGCTTTGCAGCAGAGGTCACACTAATCGACAAAGCGAAGGAGGAAGAGATAACAGTAGAATTGAAGGGTAAAATTGGTTTAGTCCCAGCGAGCGTCAAATTGAGTACCAAGACGATAGATCTCTTCGCGAAAGAGCGTGGGCTAAAAGGCCTTCTCTTGATCAACCGAAAAAACGGAGGACAACTGCTCGCACGCACTCAACATCGTGAAGGAAGCCCTTCTCCTATACCGATTTTCTCAATTACTGAGGAAGAAGGACACTGGCTTAAAAGACTCATCGAACGAGGAGACGCACCGAGCGTTCAACTGACCACGCGATCAGAGACCAAACCTATGCGCACGGCCAACTTGGTAGCCACTCTTCCCGGTCGGGTGAGTGAGAAGGTCGTCATTGGAGCGCATTTCGATTCCTGGGATCTCGGTCAGGGTGCTTTGGACAATGGATTGGGAATCGTTCAGGCCTATGACGTCGCTCGACTCTTAAAAACTATCCACCCAGATAATCATTACACCCTAGAGTTTGTTTGGTTCAACGCAGAGGAATTTGGCCTGTATGGATCTTATGCCTACATTGAGAAGCACAAGAACGAACCAATTAGATCCATGATAAACTTGGACATGGTAGGAGACCCCATTGGGATCAACGCTATGGGATTCGATTCGCTGATCCCCTTTCTCGAAGGCTTTTCAGAACAGCTAAAAGCCCTCTCTTTTAAAAGAGCCATGGACAACAAACCATGGAACGGAGGCGATCACATGCCTTTTATTTTAACAGGTATTCCCTCGATCACACTCTACGCTCCGATCAAAGAAGAATCATCCCGATTCTATCATGACTTCGGAGATACATTTGACAAAGTGGACGAGACGACACTGTCAAAATCCATCGCGATCATCAGTCTCTTGGCCTATCAGCTATCCAATAATCATAAGCTCCACCTACCACGCCTCAACAGAGATGAGACTATCGCCCTGCTTCGCAAAGCCAAACTCGAAAATTCATTACGGGAATCCGGATACTGGCCATTCCCCGATTGATAATTGGTATCTCGGACAACTCAAACCACCGCCACACATGAAACAGCTAGCATCACTATTTTATCTACTCTGCGTCACATCCCTGTCGGCACCCCAAGCTCTCAGGTGAGCTTTTTAGCTTCTTCAATATGCTTGCGGCCTATTCCCTGAGTGAGGAACTTGCTTACCGTACCTGTCACGGAAAAGAGTATGCAGAGTACGTAAAGCCTCCAAGCCTTGCATTGGTAATGGGAAAACGACTTCACCGTTTAGCATTTCCGGCGAACTGACCCAGTTGCTGTATCTTGGAGTTACGTGCCAGTATTTGAATGAAAGCTTTGATTTCGACCGCAAAAAGAAGCGAGTTCGAGGAAAAGCCCGAGCACCTCGCTACTGTGTATTCAGAAAAAAATATTAGGTATTTTTGTGTATCATATAAATGAATATAAACAACGCGACGAGCGGTCCGCCGAAACTGAAGATAATTCGTGCCGTCGACTCAATCGGTTCGAGTGTTAAGCGGGACTGACTTACCTGACTGTTATCTCCATATTTTTTATGATTTCTTCGATTCATTGGGCGTGGGTGTCTTCGAAACCATAGTAGGAGTTACTGCTGCAGCCAAGACCAAGGATCTCGTAACTTAACGGTTCTAAGTTTATGGATTCATTTTAAAGTTAATCGTAGAAATCGCAGGCGCCTAAAGGTGGTTCGCCATCTCCTCAAGTGTTTAAGATAAAGATAGCCGTGGGAATCTCCTTGAGCGAGGTAGGCGAGGCTTCGGACAGGTTGTGAATATGGGGAATCCATCCGGAAGCGCGGCAACGTCGTTCGGTATCGCGGGCCAGTTCTTCGCGTTTTCGGTCATGGTCGCATAGTAGATGCAAAGAGAGTTTTCGTCCGTGCTAAAGTGTAGTTGTATTTTAACAATTCTGTTTTCCCAAGAAAGGTCCTAGAAACGAATTGAAAAACTCAAGACTTGCAGGGTCTTGCGTCGGGCTTATTGTTAAAAGCTGGGCGTTGTCGGGTCCGCCAATAAGCAGTCGGGGCGTGTCGCTATTCTTCAAAAGGAAGAATCCTCTGGTTGCACCGTTTCCGAACTGGAGGGTGGTGCTCCCGCCGTATACGGTGAGTAGTTGCTCTGCATCATAGATATAGTTGGGCTTGATTGTTTCGCGATGAACGATGCCGGTTGTGACTACGGTTACTGCGAGACTCGTTTTGTTTTTGTGCGCTCCATCAAATAAGTACGCTAGGCTGCAAGGTCGGAGAGGAATAGGCTGAGCGTCACCTGGAATGATTGGGTGGCCTTCGCTAATGCCCTCGATCGAATGCGAGTCCTGAGTGCATTCAGCGATAGCTTTTGCCCAATCGATGGCTTTTATATCGGGCGGACAGCAGATTTGCATTACCTCCATGCCATATCGATTGCGGAATTCGATACGGCCCGGCGATTCGCAGCAATCGCATCGGGAGATTCTGGCGAAGATGTCATGTCTTTTGTTGGGATTGAGAAAGAGTCTTTTTTGCGGATCGGATGCGACTTTGCCTTGCACGTCCCAATGAATGGTGAGTGGATCCGTTTTGGTGACGAGTCGAGCGTAGGCGTGCCGCGTTTGTAGGTAGTAGCTGCCGAGCCGTCTCATTCGCTCGAATACGCTTACCCAGTCGCTTTGAATCGCTATACAGCCGTCGGAGTTGGTCTTGAACAAGATTTCCTCGCTAGATGTACTGGGGGCATAACTCGGCTGTTCTAGCAAATGAGTATTGGGAGATAGTCGATTCATTTATCTAGGCGGGTGGCGTCGTGTTTTCGATTTGAGTTGTTATCCTCGTTTCTGGACAAAAGCAGGCGACGCGACATGCGAGCTTCCAGATAGCATCGTGTATGATTGCTAGTTCGGTTGATGCTATAAAATGGATACATGATTCGGGCTCTGATCGATTGGCTCGATTGTCGAGTACGTCTAACGAGACTTTCAGGTCGATGGCACAAGTTCTCGCGATTTGCATAAGGTCCCGGCGCAATTTTTCGCTGGAGGCGATCACTTCGCATTGGATTGAAGAACCGGATTCAGGCATGTGTGGACTCTAGCGAATCATTCGCTCTCGTTCTACCCCGAGGCGGATAGAAGGCGCTCCTAGCCGGATTAATCGCAGTAATCAGGCAATCTCGTCAGGGCTGTAAAAAAGGTTCGAATCAATTGAATTTTGGGAAACGGATTCTTTACTGACTGAAAGAGCTTAGATTATTTTGTTCGCCTCGAGAAGGCGACGAGCGGATGGTATTTTTTATCAACTGCCCTCCGAATCAAATCTGAACCATTGACGTAGCGGAGCGAAGATGGCGTAGCAATTTCCTATCAACCTAGAAAGGGAGAAAATTGATCAGGGTGTTCGACAATATGTTTTGAAAATATAATGCTTAATGGATGAGAACAATGACACGTTCGTTCACTAATAAAAGAGACTGGGTTTCTGTCACAGCGGCAATGGGCCTGATTTTTATTGGGGCCATTCATTGGAACGGATGCTCTGTTTCTGACGAACCGTTTTCCATTGTTTCCATGACCTTACACGATGAGGCGCTGGCTGGTGCACATGATGTCCAGCTTTCTGGAAATATCGCCTATGTTCCCGGTAAATGGAATTCGTTGTCGGTTATCGATATCAGTAATCCTGCAGAACCTGAAATTCTATGGTTTCGTAATGATTCTGGCATCCCCGATGCTGAAACCGTGCTACCCGTCGGAGATAAACTGCTTTTAGGCACGAAAGATTTCTTAACCCTGGATGTAAAAGATCCCAGCGACCCGATTATTTTGAAGAAGATTTCGGACCGTCCCCGTATCGATAAAATTAATGGAATGGTCAAAGTAGGTAACCACGTGTTCGCCGCCAACAAATCCAGATACGTCGACTTGTTTGATGTGAGCGATATGAACAATCCGATTCTGTCTGGCGCACTTGAAGCAAAAGATCGGTTCAGTCTAAGTGCACCGCATGATGTGGATCGATATGGTGATTATATCTTAATTGTGGATCCCAATGGATTTGCTCCGCCTGTTGGGAAGCTGGGACTCTTTAAAGTGATGGAACAGGGCAGGGTGCTTCCAGTTGATGAATGGCAACTTGTCGGAAGAACCGAAGGCAAAGAGTTAATCGGAGCAAACCGTGTCCAGGTGAAGGGAGACTACGCAATTATTGGGGGAAGCTATACTCCAGCAGCCAGGGAAGAGGCAGGTGTGGGGTTTGCTCATATGGCGGTTGTTGATATCTCTGATCCTACAAATCCGACCATTGTCGCGGAAGAGCCTTTTTATGACTACCGTGGGCCGAACGGACTGACCATCGCCGGTAATGTTGCTTTCTGTGCCGGTGGACAAACTGTCGCGGCCTATGATATCAGCAATCCGGCCAAACCAGTGCCTCTCGCTAGCCAGAGCTTTCCCATCTATCGAGAAGCTGGTAGAACCGATAACTACCACGATTTAATTTATCGGGATGGACATTTATACATCAGTGCCCAGAGCGACAACGGTTTCCTCATACTGAAAGTTGAGGATGAAAAAATTCGAAAGCTTGCTGATGAGATCTAGTCAATATCACCCGCAATTCAGCCGCCTGTTAAAATTAAATCCAATGACAAAGCCCCAAAAAGATTTCATATGACTACACGAATTCTCCATTTTTCATCGTCGCCATGGCAATTGATTATTGCCTCTACATGCAATGGGCTCAGATCTCGATTCCTGGATGAAGTGTCCCGATAGTATCTTGCGAAGGCTTGTTGACCCAAAACATTTGATCATCCTAAAATAAAGATCGAGATGAAGTATCGTTATCAACTCCCCTCCGAATCAAATCGGAACAACTGTACCGAACGAAGAGACACATTCATTTCCTATCAATAATCAAATTCATTCTATTCCTCTAATCATATGATCTTTAAACACGCACCGATTCTCTTTTTTGCCATTGTAGTTTTATCTCATTCAGTCGTGGCCGAAAAACCTGTCCCCACTCATGCGGATGTTTCCTATGGCGCACACGAGAGAAACGTATTCGATATTTGGATCACACCATCAGACAAATCCACACCGCTGGTCATCTATATTCATGGCGGAGGCTTTCGCAACGGAAACAAAAATACCATCACCGAAGACTCATTGAAACAATTTCAAGAAGCCGGTCTATCCGTAGCAGCTATTCATTATCGTTTATCCGGGACAGGTCCCTACCCGATCATGATGGAAGATGCCGCTCGTTGTTTGCAGACCATCCGCAGTCGAGCCAAGGAGTGGAATTTAGATGCCGACAAAGTTGCCTGCTATGGTGGTTCGGCCGGAGCTGGCATCTCACTTTGGCTAGGATTTCATGAAGACCTGGCCGATTCCCAAAGCGATGATCCGATCGCACGGCAATCAACCCGGATCACCGCGCTGGCTACCAGGAACGGACAATCGACTTACGATCTTCGCGACTTCCGCAAAATCTTCAATGTCCCCGACCTGCCAAACGGAGAAGCCCACTTCCCCATGTTTGCTGTTACCGATGCGACGGAATGGAACGATCCGCATGTGCAGGAACTCATGGAGGATGCATCACCCATCAATCACCTGACAAAAGATGACGTTCCCGTTTACATGAACTACACGCGAGGAAACCTGTTCGTAACTCGAGAAACACAAGTAGGAGTTTGGGTTCATCATGTAAAACTGGGGCTGCACCTGCAAAAAGCCATGAAGAAGCTCGGCATAGAATGCTCGGTGGTTTCTCCTGAACATCCTGAAACTCGCTACGGAAGCTTCGAAGCGTTTTTGATCGAGAAACTGACGAACAGTTAGCCTTCCAATCTCTAGCGGTAATCCTCCCTTACCGGGGCAAATACATCGAGGATGCGGCAGTCGGTCAGTGCTTTTCCGGAATGGACAGCATTTCCGGGGATCTGAGTCACAGTTCCAGGACCCAGCACCTGCGTTTCATCATCGATGGTCAGCTCAAACTCCACTTCAAAACAATTTTTCCTATCAGCAACCCCTCCGAATCAAATCGGAACAATAGAATTTCCTAACGACCAGCGCTTACAGCAACAGTGCTGATCCGACTATTTATCATCAATATTCACCTTCCTAATTCTTGCATTTCTGGGGTTTGAGAAACCTGCATACTGCCCCCCTGATTCCTGACTCTAGCCCTACTCTGGCTGGAGGGCTTCAACTTTATAGAACCTTTGTTGACTGATCTTGTCACCCATCAGCAGCAGTTCTTCACCGTTGCCAAGTTGGTCCTCCTGCTCTTCCGCAGTCAGCCACACACCTTCGTGCAGATTCGTGCAATATAAAAGCCTGTACTTGCGTAAAGGCGAAGTATTAAACCGAAGGCCCAGCCTAGAGTCTTCCTGTATGGCCTTTATGCGGAGATTGACGCTTCTGTCCGTATGATCTGTTCCAGCCAGCACTTCATTGCTATCGCTGATTCCGTCGCCGTCTGTGTCGACCGTCGTATTTGGTCCGAGCGAGATCACGACATTGATTAGGTCACTCTCGGATGCGATAGCGCCGGAGGCCGGGTTCTGGCTGATTACAACGGCAGGAAGTACAGTCGAACTCACTTCACCGGCAGCGCGCATCCGCAGGTTCACCGTTTTCATTGCAGCCGCTGCTGCTGTCTCGGTCAGACCCACCACATTTGGCACTGCAATGCCGCTAGCGTCTGTTGTGGCGCTTTTCGTTGCTGAAGCTGTACCTACATTGCCCTCGCCGTCGCGCATCTGGACCGTAAAAGCATAAGTCGTCTCGGGTGAGAGCCCGGAATCCGTATAAATCCGGCTCGTCTGCCAGGTGCCGTCAGTGGCCCCTGCCCTGCCAGTCGTCTCAGTAAATAGATATTCAACGGTTCCAGATGCATCCGTTCCCAGTGTCGCTGTCATTGTAATGACAGTATCACTTGTAGCTGCGGGCGCTGACGAGAATGATGCCGGATCAGGTGTCGGCGGTGTGGTATCGGGTGGCCCGCTTGTCATCTGTACATTATCGATATATGCAGAAGCCCCATCACTTGGCGGCTGCCAGAACCATACCTTAACCGAGGTCGTATTCGCATCGGTGGTAAAAGTATGACTCTTTAGACTGTATGACGTATTGAACACATCCATCAACTGAAGCGGGTTATCATCGCCATCATTTACACCGAAAACTAATCGTTTTGCGCCATCACTGATTTTTACATAGGCGGAGACGGTATAGGTGGTATTAGGAGCCACGGTTACCATCTGGTTCGCGGAACCGGCATCGAACATTTTCAGGGCAGAACTGCCGTCGACTGCATCGCCGGTAATGGTTGGACTGTTCCAGTTGCCCCAGCCAGCAAGACCGTATTCAAACGAACCGTTAAACACCTCGCCCTGACCAGTTCCGGAAGACAAATCGCTCAGAGCGACAGTTACTGTATCACCACTGTCATTTCCGCCGGCAAGGCTGATCGTAACAGTTGAGATCCCGGTAGATTCGTCGAAGATCACACCGTCTCCTGACAGCATATCCTCCATTGTGACCTTAACTGTCAGTGCCTGATACTGCGGATTTGCTGCTGATATTAAGACAAAGGCCCCGACCTTCCTCACAAGCAGGCATACCGCCTTATCGCTGGTAAGAGTGGTTCCATCAGCCATTGTAAAACTGCCTGAGCTATAGAATGCAGCACCGGTCATATCCAGGTCATCATGATGCACTGCCTGGACAGTTGTCGAATTGGAGAGTATACGAACGGGTTTATCGGCCGCATAGCTATCCATCTGCGAAACACTTACACCCGGCACGACTACGTACGCATAGTTCTTGCCGCTAAAGCCTTTGCCATGGTCAATTCCGACGCTGAACACACTTTCGCTCAGCAAGTCGGTACTTAGCCCGTCACCTATATCGCTGCAGCGGCCCTGTTGTACAGCTACACTTGCGGAAGCGGTGCCGTAATGACCTAACATCATATAGCCGATATCGTAGTGGTGTACCCAATCGTTTTCGGCCAGCACGGCCTGCCCTCCGGAATAGGCCTGTTGTGGAGAACTGCCGCCCACCGTGAAATTGCTCTTATGCAAAGTCTGGTTGATTGTCGTGACTACGGAGTTAGCCGCACCAGGTGCCGATACGCCCGCTCCCAAGGCGACAAACTCATCATCAAAAAAGAAATGGGCTTTATATGCGTCTACATTACTGTTCTGACTCCCGTTTTCGTTGAAGATGAAACCATATGCACCATATCTACCATCCGATACTCCACCGGCATAGCTTGTTCCGCCGGCACCGCCGGTTCCGCCTTCGACAAGTGGCAGAGCATCGGTGCGCTGCTCTATAGTCGTTCCGGGCAGTCGACGCCAATTCCATACAGGAAGGATTGTGGCATACTCGTCGCCATGATGCAGAACCATATTCACACCATCACCCATGTGGTAGCTTAACTTGCCTGCACCTTTGAGCGACTCGTTCCCTACCGTGCGATTTGATGTTCCTCTGACGCTCGTGTAGTAGGTGGGACGTATATGGGTCATGAAGTCAGTATGCCAAAACATCTTATTTGCGACTGTCGTTTCGCTTGTAACCCCCATCATCCGATCATGAAGGACTTCCAGCTCCGCTTTTCTTGACGGTGCGTAAGCGATGAAAGCTTCCAGCGGCCAGCGCCATCTCGCTGAATTAGGCATCGAGTTAGGATTCCCGGCAAATCCCCGACCAGATACCAGAACATCACTATAGTGTGGTCCATAGATCAGATTCTGGATGCCGTTGAGAAAGAAGTCTTCAATCAGAGCGTCCTTTGAGGAAGGAACCTGGAGACTGGAACCCTTTACGACGTTCGCAATGTTGATAAAGCCAAACAGGTAAACATTGGCGTATCCGTTATGATACAGCTGCCGCCCGTGTATATTGTGCTGAGTAAATGAAGCATCCGTCATCATACCGTCATTATTGCCTGACTTGTATGCGACTGTGGAAAGCATTGAATTCACAACCGTGGAACAGAGGGAATAATCATCGGATATTGCTCCGGCTGCCAGTCCCACCAGTTGCACGTCGGTAGCATTGGCACCTGCTTGGTTAACGATTTTGCTCCAGCTGGATGATATCAGGTATGAGACCAGACTGCTCCGCAGACCAGTATTGTGAGTCGTCAGGGCCTCCTTCATTAGCACTCCTATCTCAGAGGATGTTTTCGGCCAGCCAATCGTACTCCACCACCAGTTGACATTGTTGGGCGTGCCATTCAACCAGCCGCTGATACAAGAAAAGATCTTACTGCGCAGATCAGCGTCACCATTGTATGACCCGCCAGTCCTTACATATGCCTGAGCCATATAACGAGTGCGCTCCAGGTGCACCGCAACATCAAATCCGGAATCCCGATCAGTAGCGCCGTAACTGATGTCTGTAAAGCGCCCGCTGCCGCTCAGGAGCGAGAGATACCCCGCGACAGCGTTGTCGTTACTCGGAGCGCCACCCATAACGATACCCTTGTAGCGACTCGATATTGACACTAGATCTGCCGCCTGGTCAGCCAGGGCAGCAGACGATAAAAAACAACTCAGGCCTACTGAAACGCGAATGTAAACTGGTAGTCTATTAAAGACCAAGTGCATGCCCCTCTGGATGTCATTAACGTAGCGACATGCGAGTCTAATTGCAAGATTCTAAATAATCTAAAACATGAAGCATCTATGCCGTTTGCAGCTATAGTTACCTGCACAAACCCAATCTTCATATTGGAGAGTAGCATTACCTTGACGATTCAAAGATCTAGCAATTGCGACACCTATCAACAACCCCTCCGAATCAAATCGGGACAATTGACGTAGCGGAGCGAAGATGGCGGAGCAATTTCCTATCAACCCTTTTGGATAAAATCCGACAACTTCCCATCATCTTCCACAACTAGAATTTTCATACGCGATTAGCCCAATACCGGCACAAGCAGAGTCTTCTCGAAAGCCAACGCAATCAAACCGAAGATCGCTACGAGAAGCCTGAAAATTTATCGAAAAAAAAGAAACTTTCTTAACCTTTAATTCGTAATGATTATGGGCAGAGGGCAAACTTCTGTAATTTTGAAAAATACTCTTTAATCGGGTGGACCATCGCTCTGAAGAAATCGAACGTATGGGTGGATAGTGTTTGGCAGGAAATGAGACGAGTGATCGAACTCGAAGAACGTATTGATTAGTTAGTGGAGACGTGTCCGGTCATCTGAATTCAGGCTTGTCTGACCTCGAAACGTTTAGAGATGGAGTGACGGACTCCTGGTCCGCACGCAAAGCGATTCACTTCTTTAAGGAAGAAAGCCTGAAGCGGAAAAAGAATCTGTTTCGTATTTGTTTGGAGCTCGAATCAACGGTGGGAGAAAGGTCCTAAATTTGGGAATTCAAAATGATAAGTGTAATTAAAAATAATATACGAATGAGGTGTGGTGATGCTATGAAAATGGCGAGTTGCTGGTTGGTGTTGTTTGGGGTGGTTCAATTATGGGCTGATGGTGATGTTGTCGGTGTATTAGAAATAGAGATCGATGATGATGCAATCGATTTGCAAGTTATTGGGGATAAAGACGACGCTTGGGTACTTGAGACCTCCCAAAACTTGGTGGCTTGGGACCGGATCCCAGAGATGACCTCGGTTTATTCAGATCATGGCCCGATTTCTGTTTCTTTCGATGGTGAAACTGTTTTTTATCGAGCTCGTAATATTCCGGGTTTTTATGATCCGTTTTTTCTGCAAACGATTAGTATCGAATTTGCCGAGTCAGATTGGAGTACAATATTGGCAGGAAATTATGCCGATGCGAGTTTCCTGGCCGGAGATGTTAGCTATGATGGATTCGAGTATCCACAAATCGGGATACGTTATAAAGGTAATACTTCCTATACTCGAAGTGGAGAGAAAAAATCAATCGCGATCGATATGGAGTACGGCGATGCCGATTTGGAAATAATGGGTTTCGATGATTTCAACTTCAACAATGCCTTCGACGATGAAACGTTGATGAGAGAGGCTCTCTATTTTAATTCGATTAAAGAGTACTGTATCACTCCGAGTGCAGGGTTCATTAAGATTAAGATCAATGGGGAAAATTGGGGACTCTATTCGAATGCCCAACAACAGGATAAGACCTTACTTGAAACGTGGTTTGATGATGCGGACGGAGACCGTTGGAAAGCGCCAAGTGGAACGGGTGCTGGAGGAGGCGAAAACGGCGGCCCTGGTGGTGGAGGTCCTGGTGGTGGAGGTGGGGGGCAGTGGGACACTGCTGACAAGGCCTTAGGCTACCTTGGCGATAATGCGAGTGACTACGAAGGGTTCTACGAGTTGAAGAAGGATGGTACAGGAGTCGCCTGGTCCAATCTGATCGCTGCAGCTAAGTTTTTAGACGAAACGAACAATTCAGACAGTGGATATCGTGAAACTATGGATACAATTTTTGCAGTCGATGAATGGCTTTGGTTTTTGGCTGCGGAAAATATTTTTACCGATGATGATAGCTATTGGCACAAAGGGGCTGACTACCAGATCTACTATGATCCAGAAGGGGGGCGCCTACATCCCATAGAGCACGATGGGAATGAGGCATTTACCGTGGCGCAATCTTCCCTTAGTCCCTTCGAGGGCTTGGGGAATGCAAACCGTCCTGTGATTGATAAGTTCCTAAGCAATCCGGAATTGAAGCAGCGCTACTGTGCTCACTTGAGGACGATTTTAGATGAGCGTTTCAATCCAGATTACATGAATGCGCTTATCGAATCCTATCGGGCTGTCATTTCGGATGAACTAGAAAATGATCCGAAGAGAGGATTCTCTTTCAGCTTGTTCAGTTCTGACATCGTTGCTTTGAAATCACACATCCAAAGTCGCTATGACTATTTGCGAGGACACGCGGATATTTCGAAAACGGGACCTAACATAAGCAGCATAAACCTGCTTGAGGTACCGACTGCAGGAGAGCCAGCTTCTATTGCGGCGTCGATCAGCCAACATGAATCTGAAGGAGTTGGTTCTGTTCGTTTGTATTACCGCGTAGGAGACGCGGGAGGATACACCGATGTTGCGATGCTCGACGATGGTTTACACGACGACGGAGCTGCCGGTGATGGCGTGTACGGGGGTGTGACTGCGGGTTATCAGGCCGGGCAGAAGATATGCTACTACGTGGAGGCGATTTCTGGAAATAGCGATAAGACGGTGAGTTACTTACCCGCACGTGCCGAGTCGAAGCCGCTTAAGTTTGAGGTGCTAACTACAGATGCGGTAGAGACTTCGGTCGTGATAAACGAGTTTATGGCATCAAATGATTCCACACTGGTCGACCCGCAGGGCGATTATGATGATTGGATCGAATTGAAGAATCTTTCCGCAGAGGAATTGGATATGTCTGGTATGTTCCTCACCGATAACGCGGACAATCCAAGGAAGTGGGAGATTCCCCAAGGAACCACTATCTCCGCTAACGGCTATCTGATTGTCTGGGCGGACGATGATGGTTCAGACACGGAAGGTCTTCACGCTAACTTCAAGCTCTCAGCCAGTGGGGAGGAGATCCTGATTGTGGATACGGATGCGAATTTGAATGTCGTGCTGGATCGAGTCGAGTTCGATGCTCAAACTACAGATACTTCCTATGGCCGATTGCCTGAGGATTCAGACACATTCGATTTCATGACAGCTACACCCGGTATTGCGAACTTGAGCGAGTGATTGGTTTGGAGCACTTTTACGCTTTCCTGCATCCACGGGGAAATACGCCCATAATCTTTTTGAAGAGGCGGGAGAAGTAGAGGGAATCGGCGTAGCCGAGTTGCTCGCTTATTAAACCTACGGGAAGTGCTGTTGTGGTGAGCAGTTCGCAGGCGCGTTGGTTTTTGAGGCGATTGAAATAGTCGATCGGAGTACTGTTGAAGCGTTTTAAGAAGAGGGCTCCGAAATAGTTGGGACTCATATTTGCGTTGGCCGCGAGCTCTTTGAGCGTAAAGCGTTGGCCGATGTTGCGTTGGATGTACTCGATCATTTTGAGCCGTATAGAAATGCTTTTTACCTGCTATCGGACTTCCTAAATTCCAATAATTAAAAAATCGAACAAGATTCATTGCACCCGACAGCTAGTACGTCAGTAGTCAGGATTTGCCCTTCTATTTTTGGTTCATAAACTATCTAATCTTTGCTCATCGCGGTATTGCTGCCGGCGAACTTTACGTCCGGACCTAAAATGACTACTTCATCTTCACAAGCTAAAGCCCAAAATGAAAGCTCCAACGACGTGGCTTATTCGGATGATAGCCGATCAACCTACATCAAATCGGAACAATTGAATTTCCTATCAACAACGTTTGGGGCAACCAGTACTCTAGGACCATTGAACTAAGATTTAATTGGTTAGCTGCCATGAACCGGCATACGCCAGAAAACAGTCGAACGGGAATCCCAACGTGATACCGCTACGTCAACCTTTAAACTACCCCCGAATCAAATCGGACCATTGGGATCAGAGGCCAACTGGAGACACGACCGTCCCGCAGACGCTAGCCGGCCCCGACACAATATTCCAGGCACGTGCTATATGGCATCTCTTGTGTGCGGCGGCCCTCGCGTGTATCTTTCTGTACTACCGCTCCGAGCACATCGTGCTCGAGCGGACGAATGCCACGAGCTGACTACTCTTCAGGAACGTAGCGTGGGAGCATCGATACGATCAATAAATAAAATACAGCCTCCATCAATATATGCTATACAATTGCTTCAACTGCGGAACCTTGGGATTTCCTATCAACATAAAATAAGGATAGATGCCAGGGTGGTTTTGATGAGGTGATCAAATTCATTCAGCAACCTCAGGCACCGGATAGACCACACGGAAAAAACGTCTATTCAAGCCACCCGTTGCTGAAGGAATGGTGTAACTACTTGTGCTGGAATTAGATCCAGGGACACTCATGATGGGTTCCCATGGGGCTGTCAAATTAGGGCTCGCCTCAATACCATAGGTAAGTCCAGCCGCCGAGTTCCATTCGATCGTAAACTCGTCAGAATCAGGCATGAAAGAGTCTGTGATGAAGAGCGGAGCACTCTCAACGACAAGACTGATTGAACCTTCCCCAGAGGGTTGAATACCAAGTCCATTGTTCACGCTATGGTCGGAAAGTTGAAAACGCAGACCATAATTCGGCCATGTCCCGTTATTCCAATTTTGCACCATCGTTGTGATATCGATGCTATAATCTTTGGCTCCATTTGCGTCACGTCCGGTTGAAATATCGCCCCCGTCAATCACGCTACCGAAGGAATTATGGCTGTATGTCGGTTTGGGGTCGCCGCTTTCTACCCAATCAGAGGCTAAGGCAACTACCTGTAGATGCGTGTTGATACTACCATTCAAAGAATAACCATTAAAGGCTAGGGTCGCCGCGGTCACTGGTTGACCAGCGAGTTCCGATAAATCGAAATTCACAAAAGCTCGAACTTTACGTGCAGAATTACTGCTGCCACGAACAAAGGACGTCGAAGTATACGGGGCTCCATCAGAGGTATTAAATTTATCCTGATTATTGGATCCATGTGCTGGAACAAGATTATCACTATCAACCGTTTTACCACCTCCTACGGTCAACGTCGCTTCATGAATGACGCCGCCGTCACCTCCTCCAACGGTAGAGTATAGAGTGGTCAGTGCATTGGAAACGGTATTGCCTTGGCTATCATCCGGGGTGCTCGCTGTGTTGGCGGGCAAAGTAACGGTGACATCCCCGTCTAGAGCAGGTGTGATTAGCACCGAATAGCTTGCGCCGCTGCCCGACAGGCTGGAGGCGCTACCATTACTCACGGCGAAGTCCGAGTCACTCAGGCCTGTGACGCTTTCACTGAATGCGATGGAAACCGAATAGGATCCAGTGGTGGTCGCCACACCTGTCAGGGTGGCTGCCGGTGTGGGACCTGTTTGATAAAGAAGGGCGAGTTGATTTGAGGCGTTGTTGCCATTGGTATCGCCGTCCTCTGCGGATGAGGCAGGAAGAGAAACCGATACGTTACCAGCCGCTGTTGGATTGATGGTAACGGTGTAGGTCGCGGGACCGCCACTCAGACCTGAGACCGTGCCGTTGGTGACATCAAAGTCGTCCGCGATTAATCCGGTAACGTCTTCGTTGAAGGTAGCGGTCACAACGAAGCTGGATGTAACCGGATCGCTCAGTGTCGTGAGTGTTACACTTGGTGACGAATTGCCAGTGTAATTGACGCTTAACTGACTCGAGGAGGGGTTGATGTTTCCGTCAACATCAATCACTGCTCCAGATGGTAGATCAACAGTGACAGGGCCGTTTAAAATCGGTGTCACGAGAACGGTCCATGTGGTGCCGCTGCCGGAGAGACCGGAGGGTGTGCCATTACTAACCACAAATTCGTTTGCATTTAACTGGCTGACACTCTCGTTGAAGGTGGCTGTGACTGTAAATGGAGCGATTACTGTGTTGCTATCAGTACTGAGTTTGATGGTTGGCTGTGAGCTATGGATGTAGTTGGTGTCATTGTTGACCGATGCGAGCAGTGTATCATGCTCGGCCTTCAACGAAGTATAGAGGTCTTGAATCGCTTGTGATTTCGTTGTGTAATCCGAGGCGGTGGCGAGCGGTGTTTGCTCGGGTTCCTCGCCAGCGGCAATGTTGACCATATCATAGAGGCGCAGCTCACCAGACACGTCATTGCCAATATTCTGATTTACCAGTTTATATTGATTGGTCCTTAGTGCGGTGTCGCCACCGAGCCTGAAAATAACGGGCTTGGAGCGTGTATGACTAGTTCCTTCGATCGCTGGACGAAGTGAGATGCCATCGAGCGGTTTTTGATTCGGCACGGTCAGTTGGAGGTAATCGAGGATGGTGGGGTAATAATCTGTCGTAACAGCAGGCATATCAGTTGAGCTGCCGGTCGTGATGACGTTGGGCCATTCGAGGATACCAGGCACGATGACACCTCCTTCGTAGAGTGAGCCTTTGCGGTCTAGATAGCGGCCAGAACGGATGGGGCGTTGGTAAATTTTGTCAGCTTCATTGTTCGATTCATCCGTAGGCGAATCGATGCCATTCTCAGGGCCGTTGTCACTGGTCAACCAGAGCATCGTGTTGCCGCGCACTCCGAGCGTATCGAGCTCGGCTCGCAAACGACCAATGGCAGCATCCATGCCTTCAATCGAATTTTTGAGACCAGCCTGCGAGTTGGCAGACGCAGTGGGATCGTCTTTATCTTTAACCGGTTTATGTGGAGTGTGGAACCAAAGTACCAGAAAGAAGGGTTTGTTATCGGCGACAGCATCTTGCATGAAAGGAATGGCACGATTAACGAGTATTTGCGAATCGTCGCCGTTATAATCCTGAGTGTCGTAGTTGGTGGCAATGGTATGTAGTGCATCAGGAACCACTGGAGTGCCTTCGCCAGAGATCTCGTCGCCGCTGTAGGGGAGTTTCCAGTAACGTGTACCATGGTCATTATAGAGGTTAGCATTCGTGAAATTCATTTCGCCGTCATAGTCGAAGTTTCCATAAGGGTTATAAGTCGGCACTTTGGATTCCGTGGCAAACACGGTGTCGTAGCTGTGGTGCCATGGGCCGCTATAGCGCGCGAAATGATCGGGCAGGCCACCTTTGTTGCCATCGAGTCTCTCCGTGGTCAGGATGCCAAGATGCCACTTTCCCATGTGAGCAGTCGCATACCCCTCGGCTGAAAGAACTTCGGAGAGCGCAGTTTCGTCGAAGTCGAGACGGCCAGTATTCGCACCACCAATGCCACCTCGAACCGGGTGGCGCCCCGTCAGGCAACTGAAACGAGTGGGCGAGCAGACGGCAGAGGTGGAATAGAATCGATCAAAGCGTACTCCGTTGGCTGCCATGCTGTCCATGACCGGCGTGTGAATCCAACCTCGATCCTCGTGAGGCTGACCGGCTCTCACCGGGTAGAGGGTGGTGTTATTGGGATAGCTGACGGTGTTGCTATTGTAGCTCACATCGCCCCAGCCCATGTCGTCGGCCATGACGAGGATGATATTAGGGCGCGGTGCCGCGATAACGCTCCCCCAAAAGACAGTGGATATCGCGAGTAATAAGCTGATTTGGCAGGATCGAGAGAGCTTGTGGGAAAAATTCATCATAATCTATGTTTAGGTCACTCGCCTCAATAAGCACCTTTAATTACGATGTGTATACAGACATTTCACTTCCTATCAACCTCCCCTCCGAATCCAGTCGGAACAATTGACGTAGCGGAGCGAAGATGGCGGAGCAATTTCCCATCAACAAAAAGAAGGCTGGACTGGATTTCACACTGACCAGATATTAAATTATACCTGCAAACTCATCTATGCGATGATGAATTCTCTGGATGTGAGCTGGATCTGATAATTAAAATGTATACGTCCCCTCGCTTCATATCAGCTAGCACTACCTGTCAGTATCATAAATACAGCGACGAGTAAAAGAGTAGCACCAGTCACTCGCCTGATGAAAACGTGATGGTCGCCTTGCAGCTCTCTATTAGCGACCAAGTGCCCAAAGCCCCAGATTAGGAGTATACTCCACAATCCGCGCGATCCGTATATGACATTGAAGCTGGTAGCATGTTTGAAATGACCGAGCGCTACATTGAGGATGACCGCTTGCAGCGCCATCAGACCGCTAGCTGCAGCCAGCCATGCCCAAGCATTTCTTGGAATATCCCTGACCTTCTCTCTGAATAAGGGGATTAATACCAATGAAAGCAACAGCTGAACTCCCATAACAATTGCGAGATAATTCTCAACTCCACTGCCTGACGCCTTGGCAATTGTTAACACATCGCTGGCGGCAAAAGCAAGCGAGCTTACCAGTGCTAGGCCCACGCCAATCCATGTTCGGCGACTAGAATCCCAGCTTGAATAGCCGAGAAGAAAAACTGCGACTGCTGTTAAGGCGGCACCCAACCAGACTCCTGGCACGACGGATTCCGCACCAGTCCCTAATGAAATCAGTGCTACAAAAATAACTTTTGATCCCATCAAAGGTGATTGAATAGAGACATCTCCAACACGAATTGCGGCCACTGTAAGAATTTGACCAAGAAAAAACAGCAACCCACCCAGTGCAGGCCACCCTATCTGCCCCCAATGAATAGGCTGCCAAACAACAGCTGCCGGTATCAAAAAAGAGACAAAGAAGGTAGCATTGCAGAGAACGGTAAAACGCATCACACCACAACCCTCTGCTAATGCACGCTTAGTCAAAATCGCCGCCAATGCGTAGATTACAGCCGCTAAAAAAGGCCAGATATAGTAGGATTGCATAGGTAGAAATAAAAATGATTTTAAAAATAAAGCACGTTGGCGCTGTGCGGGAGACCTGCCTCTTATCCAACAAACTGATTCATTGAATATTCAACTGCCTGCAAGGCATTTAACTTTTCTAGCACTATCTACCATCAAGAAAGATATGTGCACCATCGTGGGTCCATTCAGGTATCAAACACACAATACTAATGCGAGCATCGAGGCTGGGCAAAGGAAGAAGCTCCCGGGGAAGCCATGGTCGATCTGCTAAGAACACCTCCACCTCCCGGCACGGGCTTGCCGAAAAATCTGTCAAAGCGACCCTAGATTCTCTTTTCCCAATCCATGAACCTCGTTTACGCTTTTCTTCGCTGTTAGATGGTTATTTTAGCCGGGCCCTAATATCTGAAAATAAGTCAATAAACGCCAATGGCAATTTGCCGGACTAAACAACGAAACTCATGAAACGAATCGTGCTCAAACTTCTTAGTGTTTTAATCAGTGCAGCGTGCTTGGCCGCAGAGCGCCCTAATGTTTTAATCATATTTACCGACGACCAAGGGTACGGAGATGTGGGTTGTTATGGCAATAAGTTGATAAATACGCCACGTCTTAATCAGTTGGCAGAGGAGGGGACTCGCTTCACTCAATTTTATGCCCAGCCCACTTGTGCTCCGTCTCGTTCGGCTCTTTGGACCGGACGGGACCCGCAGCGAAGCATGGGTAATAGCATGCCGGCAGCGGAGATTACTATTGCGGAAGGTCTCCGGTCTGTTGGTTACGAAACCATTTGTATCGGAAAGTGGAATACATCGAACCGAAAGGAGATCTTCGACCGAATGCCTCTGGCTCAGGGTTTCGACTATTACTATGGCACCTTGGGAGCCAACGATGGTGGGGTGGTTCGTTTTCACGAAAACAACGAGCGAGCTGGCGAAACGAAGGATATGAGCATCCTCACCCGACTCTATACCGATAAGGCGATCGACTATTTGCGGAATCATCGCAATCCCGCCAAACCATTCTTCCTCCACATGGCTCACACGATGATGCATACTGTCATCGACGCCTCGCCTGCCTTCGAGGGAACTTCAGCGGGAGGCCTCTACGGAGACGTGGTTGAGGAGTTTGACTTCGAAACCGGGCGTTTGCTGGATTCGCTCGACGCGCTGGGACTAAGGGAAAGTACCTTGGTCATTTTTACCTCCGATAATGGTCCTTGGAACCAGCCTCGGTACTATTTGGATAAAATGGGACTTTTAGAAGGGGTAGCGGCGAAACACGTAGAGGGATGGTATCAGGAAAAGGACTCCATCTTTTGGGGAAGCTCAGGAGGATTGCGCGGTGGAAAGGGCTCCGCTTACGAGGGGGGATCGCGCGTGCCCTGCATTATTCGTTGGCCGGGCAAAGCTCCGGCAGGCCAAGTTTCCGACGCGCTCTTCGCTTCGCTCGATTTTTTCCCTACCTTTGCAGCCCTGACCGGATACGACCTTCCGAGCGATCGCCTCATTGACGGAGTCGATCAGACGGATTTGATCGCGGGAAGGTCTACTGTAGGAAACCGAACGTCCTACATCTATAGCCAGGCCAGCAATGGTCTTCCGGTAGGGATCCGCAGCGGAAAGTGGAAGCTCCTTCTCCCGGGACGAAAGCCCGAGCAGCCACACCGATACCTGATGGACTTCGGGACGAACAACTACGAGTTATACGACCTCGAAGCGGACCCTGCGGAGCGCTGGGATTTGGCTTACCTTTATCCGGAGACCGTGAGCGAACTAAAAGCGGAATTCGATCAGTTCAAGGCAACGATTAAGCAACGATGAGGATGAAGAAATTTATTTTATTTCTATTGAGTCTGTCGACATTGGCTGTGTCTGCCGAGCAACCCAATGTAGTGCTAATCTACGTGGATGATCTCGGTTATGGCGACTTGAGTTGCTACGGAGCCACCAAGGTGCAGTCACCTAATATAGATCGACTAGCGAAGGAAGGCCGTAGCTTCCTCGACGCGCATTCGCCCTCGGCGGTTTGTACGCCATCCCGCTATGGACTAATGACAGGGGAGTATCCCTTTCGCCAGGGGACAAGCGGATCCTGGGGCCCCTTGGTCCATACAAAAGAACTAATAATTGATACCGACAAATTGACCCTCGGCCGGTTTTTTAAAGAGGCAGGCTACGATAATCCGATAACTTATTGTTAGTGATAAGGTTAAAATGGTGGAGGTGGCGGGAGTCGAACCCGCGTCCCATGAGCTTTTGCGAAAGGCATCTACATGTTTGTTCTCGTTTTTAATCTCGCCGGTCCAGCCGCGACGAAACCGCGCTGCTTAGAATAGCCAGCCCGCTGATGAAGTACGGCTTGGGCGCAGCAGACAACCGCCCAAGTTATACTCGCTAGTCGTCGCTCCTTCTACTTAGCGAGCATCAGTAGGGGAACGTAGCTGAACTATGCAGCTAGAGGCATTTCTTCGTGTGTGCCATTTGTTTTTTTGATGGAATTTTTGCGAGGCCAACCATCATCCTCGACATGCAGCCAGACGCTCCAACTAAAGGTCGAATCCGGAACACCCCCATAAATTCTAAGGTTGAAGGAATAGGGCTGAAGGATGAAGTCCTTGATTGCCGTTATTCGGAGTCGATTTGTCGGATGCGTTAGCATCGTTTGTGACAAATCAAAGAACAGGTTGGGGTTATCCGTGGTTTTTCTGTAGAAATCAAGGTTGAAAGCATAGATCGGAGTTCTCTAGTGTGGAGTGATGTCCGTATTTCTCTCTCCGTTTCTAGCTGTTGATGAAGGCTCTTGGTTCGTTCGTATTTGGGGTGGCTATCTTAATCCTTGGTGGGAGTCGTTTCGTCAGGTGTTCGTGGGACCGGATCTTTTGATCCAGTTAGGCGGTATTGCGGCGGCATTTTTGATAGCTTGGATTGTGGCGATGGGTTTGAGCCCGCTTTTTCGAAAGGTGACTGATGCGATCGAGGAAAGGGATGATTGGATAGAGGACACGGTCGATTGGGTAAGTGATAATTTTTTCCGGATTTTGGTGTTCGTGCTGCTTTGGTCTATTTCGATGTATTTGGATGCTTCGTCTGTGTCGGGAGGAATGAACTATATCCTGGTTCGAGCGGTGGCCAGCATTGCGACGCTTTGGCTGGTCTCTGCTGCTTTGCCGGCGGCGATTAAGAAGCAGGTGTATTTTAAGACCTTGTTTTTCGTACTCGCGATCGTGCTAGTGCTTAATCTGCTTGGCGTGTGGGTTGTGATTCGAGATGGGCTCGATGGAATGAAGCTCTTTCCCGTATCCGGTTCTTCCGGCGAAACGAAGGTGACTGTTTTGTCTCTCTTCAAGGGAATCATCGCGATTTCAATATTGATCCCAATGACGGGATGGTTGATTAGAACCTCGACTTCGCGGGTGGGCAGAATGCCGAACGTCTCACCGGCCTTGCAGGTTTTGGCGACGAAGTTTTTGAAGGTATTTATCGCGGTGGGAGCGATCTTGTTCGTGATCGGTTCTCTGGGCGTAAACTTATCGGCCTTCGCGTTTATGGGCGGGGCGATTGGCCTGGGCCTGGGGTTCGGCTTTCAAAAAGTCATTTCAAATTTAATTAGCGGAGTTATTTTGCTGGGGGATAGGTCGATCAAGCCGGGTGATGTGATTGAGGTCGATCAAACCTACGGTTGGATCAATACGCTAGGCGCTCGCTACACGTCGGTGATTACGCGGGATGGAACGGAGCATTTGATTCCGAATGAAATGATGATCACTGAAAAAGTGGTTAATTGGTCGTTCAGCGACGACAAGGTACGGGTAAAGATTCCATTTGGCGTTTCTTATACTTCGGATATTCATAAGGCTATGGATCTTGCCTTGGAAGCGGCGGGAGCGGACAAGCGTATATTGGCGGATCCGCCGGCGGCGGTTCGGTTGACTGGGTACGGGGATAACTCGGTCGATTTCGAATTGAGAGCGTGGATACTCGATCCGACGGATGGATTGGGAAATATTCGGAGTGCTTTCTATATCCGTATTTGGGATCTCTTCAAAAGCAACGATATCGAGTTCCCTTATCCGCAGCGCGATTTGCATATCAAGGATATGCCACCGTTGGATGTTCGCGTAGCGAAGGGGGAATAGAGGATTTGTATTTCCTGGTAGCGGCCTATCTCCGAGCGGCCAGCTGGATAAGCATAAGAAACTGTGGCCGTTGGGAGAAAGGCCGCTACCAGATTTTTCGTTAGGCAGGTCCAAAAAAGAGAGGATCGAATGGGTCCTCCCTTTGGCGAATAAACGGTATTCCGTTTTTATGGAAGCAGGTCGCTGACCATGCTCTTCTCTTCGCTGAGTTCGGCTTCTGTGGCCTTGATCTTTTCTTGGCTGAAAGCGTTGACATCTAGGCCTTCGATGATGCTCAGGTTTTGGCCGTCGCTTTGCATCGGGTAGGAATAGATGAGTCCTGGCTCGATTCCGTATTCGCCTTTCGAATGCACGGCGACGCTGAAGTAGTCATCGCTGGGGGTTGGAGTGATGATCGACTTAACGGTGTCTATGGCTGCGTTGGCTGCCGAGGCTGCCGATGAAAGTCCGCGAGCCTTGATGATGGCTGCTCCGCGCTGCTGGACGGTAGGAATAAAGTCTTTCTTGAACCATGCTTCGTCGGTGATGACCTCTGGGATTGCTTTACCGTCGATTGTCGCGTCGAAGTAATTTGGATACATCGTAGCGGAGTGATTCCCCCAGATCGCTAGCTTTTTGACGGAGGTGACTTCCACACCCGCTTTGATTGCGAGTTGAGTTTTGGCGCGGTTTTCGTCGAGGCGGGTCATCGCGAACCAGCGATCATGGGGGATGTCTGGAGCGTTGTTCATTGCGATGAGGCAATTGGTGTTACAAGGGTTGCCCACCACGAGAGTCCGAATGTCGGAGGCGGCGTTGTCTTGAATGGCTTTGCTTTGGCTGGTAAATATCTTGCCGTTGATGCCTAGCAGATCTTTACGCTCCATGCCGGCTTTGCGCGGTACGCTGCCGACGAGAAGGGCCCAGCTCGCCTTGTTGAAGCCTTCGTTGAGATCGTAAGTCGGGACGATGTCGTTGAGCAATGGAAATGCGCAATCTTGCAATTCCATGACAACGCCTTCGAGGGCCTGCATGGCGGGCTCGATCTCGATGAGGCGAAGGACGACGGGTTGGTCGGGTCCGAGAAGCTGACCCGACGCGATGCGTGCGAGCAGCGAATATCCAATTTGACCGGCTGCGCCGGTGACTGCGACATGAACAGGTGCTTTCATAGAGTGATAGAAAATAGGGCAGCCGGAATCTAATGCGACTAAAAACGCATTGGTGATCTTGAGAAACTCGCCCGCTTATGCAGGGGAAAAAGTTCTGTAATGCGTAGTCCGACTCGGCGGCTTTCGGTTTTACGTGTTCGCGAATCGAGCGGCTAGGCGGTCGTAGGCTTTGAGGACGGAGGTTTCTGTTGCTTTCCAATCGATGCAGCCATCGGTTATGGAGACGCCATACTGGAGGTCTTCCTTGGGAGCTGGGAATTTCTGGCTGCCCCTATTAAGATTGCTTTCGATCATGGCGCCGATGATCGCGTCGTTACCGGCTTCGACCTGAGCGACGATGGCGTCGAGAACCTCGGGCTGTTTCTCGGGTTGTTTGCTGCTGTTGCCGTGGCTGCAGTCGATCATGATTGCTTCCTTTAGACCAGCGTTCTGGAGGTCGGCTACGGTTTGGGCGACGCTGTCGGTATCGAAGTTCGGGCCAGAGCTACCGCCGCGTAGAACGACGTGGCAGTTTTGGTTGCCGGCTGTGGTGACGGCTGACGCTTGACCGTCGTGATTGATACCGAGGAAGGTTTGGACGCCGCTAGCGGCCTTGATCGCGTTGATCGCGACTTGGCAGGTGCCGTCCATCCCGTTTTTGAAGCCGACGGGCATAGAGAGGCCTGAGGCCATCTGACGATGCGTCTGCGATTCGGTGGTGCGAGCTCCGATGGCAGCCCAGGAAACGAGGTCTGCAATGTATTGCGGAGTGATTGGATCGAGAAGTTCGGTTGCGGTTGGCACGCCGAGGTCGATGATGTCTCTTAGAAAATTACGGGCGACCCGCAAGCCTTGATCGATGTTGGCGGTGCCGTCGAGGTCGGGGTCCATGATAAGGCCTTTCCATCCGAGGGAGGTGCGGGGTTTTTCAAAGTAGACTCGCATTACGAGGCAAATCCGATCGCTAACCCGTTCGCTCAGTGCTGCGAGGCGTTTGCCGTATTCGATGCCGGCGTCGATATCGTGAATAGAGCAGGGGCCTACTACCAGAAGCAGGCGCTTGTCGTTTCCGAATATGATGCGGTGTATCTCTTGCCGTGACTGACTTATGAAATCCGCTTGGGCTTCTGATTTAGGAATTTCGTCGATCAGGGCGTGAGGCGCGGGAAGCGTGACGGTCTGCGTGACGTTGATGTCGGAGGTTTTCTTCACAGGGCGCATAGTTGGAAGACTGCTCGATGAATTTCAATTGCGAATTTGCACAATGATGCAGAAAAGCCTGTCATTTAGATAGAAATAAGGCGGGTAGCCTACCCCTAAGCTACCCGCCATCTCGTTTTCTTAGTTACCCCAAAATCCCGCTAGGCGGGAAAGTCTTTGTGATTGACGTTGGGGATAGTAATTGAGTGGTGTCTGTCAATGGATTTATCAAAAAAATATCTCAATTTTTCACAACTCATTGATATATGGTAAGTTCCGCAGCGTATTATTATTCTCCACATGGCCTTCTTTTTATTGAAGGCGAGGATTCAGCGACATTTTTGCAGGGACAGTTCTCTCAAGAGCTTCGAATTTCGGATAAAGAAGTCGCTTATGGATTGTGGCTGAATTCAAAAGGCAAAATTTTGGGAGACAGCTTTGTTTTGAAAATCTCGGATCAACGTTTTTTGGCAATAAGCTATTCGACTGAAACGGGGGTTATGCGGGAAAATCTAGAAAATCGGATTATTATGGATGAGGTGGAGACGCGGTCGACTGGATCGGGTGGTTTGTCCGTTTCGCTTTGGGGGGATTCGATCGGAGCGGTTTTGGATCGGTTCGGATTGGAAGAACCGAAGGAAGGTGGCTTTAGCTCGAGTAAAGATGTATTTGCATTTTGGGGACGAAGAGGGGACAGTCGGAATCTCGAGGTTGTTGTGCTCAGTAGTGGATTAGCTGAAGCTTTAAAAATCGTTTTGGAGAATTTTAGTGTTCGTATATTGGATACAAATACAATTGGATTAATCGCATTGAAATCGCGGTTTTTCGAGTTATGCCGAGATATTCTAGAATCTGATTTACCTCAAGAGGTTGGGTTAGGCGATAGTGCGGTTTCGTATCGAAAAGGTTGTTATATCGGGCAAGAGGTGATGGCTAGGTTGAAATCTATGGGGCAAGCTCGGCGGGAACTTGAATGCGTATCCGTTTCGCGTAATCCGGAGGGCGAGAGTCCTTGGAAATTGTTGGACAGCGATGGGAAACGTGTTGGCGAATTGCGCCGAGTTCTTTCGGGTAGTGGGGGCTTGGTGGGGTCGGCAATGTTAAAGAGATCACGCCCAGGGGGGGCTTGCTCGATTGACGGTCAAGCGGATGTGATTGTGCATTCTGTAGTTCAAATGAAGGCCGCACGAGCGAATGAAGTCTGAAGAGGAATTTTTTCAATTAGTAGCGTTGTGCCGAAAATGGGGGTCGCCCGAGAATCAGGCGAAACGAATGGCGGGGCAGCTTATAAAGCGGGCGGATCAGTTGGTCGAAGAGCGTGGCATGAATCGCGTTGAAGCGATGAAGGGTTTGTTAGAACTAGTCGTGGCAGGTCGGCAAGGCACGACTCCGCCGGGGTTTGAGGGCCAAAAGTCCCCTAAATGCGGCGACCAGGACGATTTTTAAGGGAATGCGTACATTTCGTTTGACGCAGTTGTTTAAGGTCCTTCGACTCAAGAGGTTTTCAAAAGGAAATGATTTCAACCTCTAATTAATTACGATCCAAACATATGACTAAAGCAGAACTTGTAGCAGAAATTCAGAAGAACCTTGGCGACGCTTCTAAAGCGGATGCAGAAAAAGCATTGAGTGCCGTTTTGGGCTCAATCAAGACCGCTGTGAAAAAAGCAGGCAAGGCTGTTAAGGTCAGCGATAAAGAAGCAAAGCCAGCTGTCGCGGTTCAACTCGTTGGATTCGGTACGTTCTCAGTTACACGCCGCAACGCTCGCTCTGGTATCAACCCACTCACTAAAGCTCCATTGAAGATCAAGGCCAGCAAAGCTGTGAAGTTCAAGGTTGGTGCAGGTCTTAAGGACCAGCTCTAGAATTTCTTTAGAGATTAATAATTCTGATCCCGCAGCTTTACGGCTGTGGGATTTTCGTTTTTAAGATTCGTCGATGAGTATGATTAAATGCTTAAAGGAACGCTTTAAAAGCAATTATCAGGCAGATCCTGTTGTTATAGCTGCGGCTCCTGGGCGCGTGGAGGTGATCGGAAATCACACGGACTACAATCAAGGTCCGGTGATCGGCGCGGCTATCGACCGAGGGGTTTTGGTGGCCTTGAGAAGAGTCGATGAATCGGTATTTAGATTTTCGAGCGCGGGATCTTCGGTGTTCGAGATTTCGGATTCAAGCCAGCGGCAGCGAGGTGAAGCCTCATGGCTGAATTATCCTCTTGGCGTATACAATGCTTTGATACAGCGCGGATTGAAGCCTAGCGGTGGATTCGAAATGTCGGTTGAGTCGGACGTGCCTTCTGGGGCGGGCTTGAGCAGCAGCGCTGCACTGGAGCTAGCGACAGGCAAAGCGTTTAGCGAAGCGTATGGATTGGCTATCGGTTCGGATGAGCTAGCAGCAGTGGGGCGCGAAGCGGAAAATGAATTCGTTGGTGTGCCTTGCGGGATTTTGGATCAGGGGGTTTCGGCTTGCGGTAAGGCGGGGCACCTTGTGCATATCGATTGTCGAGAATTGAAATTTTCGACGATACCTCTAGGTGACGATTTCAGTATATGGATATTCAATACGCATAAGAAGCATTCCTTGGTTGAGTCCATGTATTCGCAGCGCCATGATGAATGTCGGCAAGCGGTCGAGCAGTTAAAGTCAACGGGGTTGGATATCGAGTACTTAGCGGATGTTACTACGGAAGAATTCGAATCCAATAAGGAGATTTTAGATACGGTTATTTCAAAGCGAGCAGAGCATGTGATCTATGAGATCGATCGAGTTAAGCGCGTTCAAGCTTTGCTGGCGGAAGGCAAGCCGATTGGGGTGGGCAAGTTGCTTTCCGAATCGCACGCAAGTTCGCGCGATTTGTTTGAGAATAGCGTGGAGGAACTCGACTATCTTGTTAGGATTTTGGAGTCTATGCCTGATGTCGTCGGCGCTCGATTGACGGGTGGTGGTTTCGGTGGTGCTGCTATGGCCTTGGCAGGCGAAGCTTTTACCGAGACGTATGCGGAGTCTGTGGCGTCAGCTTATCGCGGCTATTTTGGCGAATCGCCGCAGGTTATTCGATGCCGTATAGCGGATGGAGCCCGTGTGCTCGAGTTGGCGTCCTTGTAGCTTTCGGGGATTAGTGGTAGAGGTTTATTTCATTTTTGGTCTATCATCCTGGGGACTGTCGTAAGCCCTGAGCTCGTCAAGAGGCTTCGGTTTGGTGGGGGCGAAAGACTTGGTCTGTCTGTATTGTCTTTTAAAGGCTGTTGCATATCTGCGGAAATAAACGGGTCGAGAAAATCGAATATCCGCGAACGATGAAACAAGCGGCCGAATATCGAATAATATCTATCCAACTAAGCCACCTGTCCAGTTTTCGGGGTCCACTTCACATTCTGCTTCAGCACGGAGCCATCGAAGCGAGCGATCCTGATATTTTGGGGACGCAGCTCCCCTCAAACGTGGAGCGATTCTACAAGAGCAATAATCACATGACTAATTTCGTCGAATCCGTTCGCTCTCGCAGAAAAACGATCTGTGATGCGGAAATCGGCCACAAGTCCGCAACCATTTGTCACCTTGGAGTATCCGCCGTTCGATTGGCTCGGAAAGTCAAATGCAACCCGAAGAAGGAAGAATTCGTTGGCTAAAAAGACGTCGTCGCAACCATCTCGAGACCTATCCGCAAGCTTTGGGATTACGATGTGATTTAATGTTCTTTCTATTCCGAAAATGGAACTGGCGATGGGGTTTGGGCCCGCAACCTAATAATTACAGGCAGATCGATTTTCGATTAATTTAAATGACCCTAAACGGATCGGGTCCGGACAAGTAGGGGTCGATAACAAGTGCTTCCTATCATCGGGAACGTCCTTGCTTGGTCTGGGATCTCTATTGCTGCTGAACGAGGTCGATGGCTATGGCGAAATACTGGTCGACTTCTTTTTCAAGGAGAAGCAGGTAGAGCAACGCGCCTGCGGCGAGCATAGGCCCAAAGGGCATTTGCTTGCCGACAAGTCCACCACCGTTCTTCTCGCTGTTGTCGACGGTCTTTTTTCGAAGACTTGGGACGATGGCTTTGATCATGAGCCATAATCCGAGTCCGATGGTACCGATGACGGCACCTCCGAATAGGGCGAACACAGCACCTTGCCAGCCGGCGAACGCTCCGATTCCGCCGAGGAGTTTTACGTCGCCGAACCCCATGGCTTCTTTTCTGAGAATCGCTTCGGATGCGAGCGCGATCCAAAGGATGAGCCCGGAGCCGATCATAATACCAATGATGGCTTCGAAGAAACCTTTAATCGGGGTGATTATTGGGGGGAGATCTTGAAATCCGTGTAAGGAAGGAACGGCTACAGAAAGGATCGTGCCGAAAAGCGCTGCTCCGTAGGAAAATCTATCCGGAATTTCCATGTGGTCGAAGTCGATGAAAGTGGCGCAGATCATCAGTGAAATAAACAGAAGCAAGCAAGCGGCTTTGGCGTGCGGGTGTTGAAGCCACGCGGCGAGAAAGAGTCCTGCGGTTAGGGACTCGATAAATGGATAGCGAAAGCTATAGGGAGCATTGCAGCAGCGCGCTTTGCCTCGGAGAATGAACCAGCTGAAGATTGGGATGTTGTCGTACCAGCTGATTGGTTTTCCGCAAGCACAAGTGGATCCGGGATGAACGATAGATTTTTTGTCAGGTATCCGATAGATGCATACGTTTAGGAAACTTCCGACGATCGCTCCGAAAATGAATATCATGGACGCGAAAAAAGCGGGGAATTCCTGATCGATGGCTTTGAAGTCGGAGAGCATGGCGTAACGGGAGTTAGGCTATCGCGCTTCTTGCGGCGCGGTCCATTGTGGCAGGATTGATGGTTTGGTCCGTCCAAATCTCTAGGGCTCGGACGCCCTGGTAGACGAGCATCGAAAGTCCGTTGGCAGTCTGGCCATCGAGGGATTGAATCTTCTGCATTAGTTTCGTGCATGGCGGATTGTAGATCATGTCGTACAGCGCCAGCGATTCAGGGAGTGCGTTTGCGGGGATTGGAAGCGGGTCGTCCGGTTTTAGTCCGAGTGAAGTGGCGTTGACCAGCAAGGAGCCCTGGGGAATTTCGAGCGATGGATCATTTGGGGCTTTCCCGAGCAGCGGAATTTTTCGTTCCTGGGCGATGGGGTTTATGGCTTCGATGAGGTTAGCCAGCCTTTCGGGGTTTCGGTTGACGATGGTGAGCGAGCGACAGGCGCTGCGTAGGGCTTGTGCGGCCGCAGCTCGACCAGCTCCGCCAGCTCCTAGAATTATGACGTCGCTGTCGGCGAGTTCGCGTCCGAGCTCTAGGCGAATGCCTGTTTCTAGTCCAAAGCCGTCGGTGTTAAAGCCAGTGTAGCCGGTTTCCGTGCGCTTCAAGGTGTTGACTGCCCCGATCTCTTTTGCGGCGGGATCGACGCGCGGCAAAGCGGGTAAGGCTATCTCTTTGTGCGGCACGGTTAAGTTAAGTCCAAAGAATCCTTTTTTATGGAAAAGGGGAAGCGTATCTAAGAGTTGCTCGGGTTTGACCTCGAATCGGAAATACTTCCAGTCTACGTATTGAGGTTGGTCTCGAACGAGTTCCTCCAAAGCGGCGTTGTGCATAGCCGGGCTGATGGAGTGACGTACTGGATAACCGAGTACGGCGAGGCTGGTGCCAGTGCGTTGCCAGTGGGAGAGATCGTCTAGAGTGTAGGTTTCTTCGGAATGGAAGCTATCCATGTTGGGAGGGAGCGAATTGGGTTGCCCGGCTTTGGGCGAGATAAATATTGGAAGAAATTATACGTGTTTCTCGTAGGTTTCCTTGAAGTCTTGAAGAAAACCTTGGAAGAGTTTGGACATGGATTCTTGTCTGGAGTTCGAGAAGTGAGGAACAAGGTTTCGGCAGATGCGAGAGAGCGTTTCTTGGGTGGAAACAGGAGCGAGGTGCCCCAGGTTGGGTTCTATGCAAACGGCTTCCACGCGCTTGAGCAATTGTCCTGCGTCGAGGAGCTTGCCGCGCTCGAAAGAGTCTATGTAGAAAGGAACGCTTTCTTCGAAGCAACCGATGACGAAATGCCCTGGCACTCCGATCGGCTCGATAGGAATACCGAGTCGACTGGCAACGAGTAGATAGAGTACGGAAAGGGTGATGGGCAGGCCTTTGCGCGTTTGGAGAAGGCTATTGATAAAGCTGTTGTCCGGATCGTTGTAGTTTTCCTTGTTTCCGCGGAAGCCGTACTCGTGAAAGAGCACTCGGTTGACTACGAGACATTGTTCACGATAACTGGCGGGGCGGGCGATGAGTTCGCGACACCGATTAGCGATTTCGTCGAGTTCTTGGAAAATCTTGCCCACGTCGATATCCGGGTAGGCTACTCGGCTGATCATTATCCAGCCGGATTCGAGCTCGTAATTCATAGAGCGAATGAAGGCTCTGAATTCGGCTGCAGGGGATGCGCTTTGCAATTCCGAAAGATAGCGACTGGCATGCCAGCTCAGGAAGCGGTTGGAGCCTTTAATCGTTTTCCCTAGCAGGTCTAGCCCGTCGCCGCCCATTTGGTCTAGGGTTCTCAAAATCGTCTTCCGAACAATGGGGCTGGGATCGTCAAGAAGACTAAGAAGCGCGTCTTTTTCTTCCTTTGTAATCCGGTCGTTTGGCACGGTTGAAAGAATGCAGATCGATGAGGGGATCGCAATAGCGAAGACGTGAATATCGGTCTCGATTTTCAGTAGGTTGCTGCAGGTCTCTTTATCAAGACGGATTGATGTCTGGTTTTGCCTTGTAGGAATTGACTGGATTAGCGGCTTTATAAGGGATGAACGCGATTCCCTAGGGGCGAGTGTGAATTGAGGACTCTTGGCTTTTTGTAACGGAAATGACAATTTACTTAAGCTTCTGTTTTCATAACTTTAAGAAAAACAATTATAAAAAGAGATGCAAAAAACGGATAAGGAATACAGATCCGTTTGGGGCCGTCGATTTCTCCATTTAGGCGAACAGATCCTTAATGAAGGGAAGCTAAAAGCACCGAGAATGGACCCGCTCCGCATACAAAATACACTAGAACAGTCTTTTCCCTACTATCGCGAACGCCGCGAGAAGGATGAAAAGCAATCTCCGATGAACACGGGTCACGAACTTGAAGATGATGAATTCGGGGAGGGTGGAAATTCCGATGACGCGTCTTTGTATTTCGAAATACCCTACGCAGGAGGTCCTTCTGGCAAGCACCTCAATACTTTGGCCTAAAGCGGCTGCGGGTTGAGCGAAGCCAAGCTTTTCTAGACGACTTTCGGAATGTTTTCGTTTGGTTTTCGGGCAAATCCCTCGGTGATCGTTTCCATGAGACTTGCCGGTGAAAACGGCTTTGTTATGATTCCGGCGATTGCTTTGCCCGCGAATCGTTCTTCGATTTCTTCGGTTATGCAGCCGCTCATCGGGAAGATGGCTATACCGGGATCGATGGCTACGATTACATCGTAGAAGTCTTCGCCTTTTAGCTGATTGAGGTTCAGGTCGAGCAGCACACCTTGGATGGATTTGCTATGGTCGTGAAGCGCAGTCAGCGCTTCGCCAGCATTCGCAGCTCTGATGGTTTGGATGTCCGCGGTCTCCAGAATGATCTGCAATAGGTTTCGAAGGCTTTCGTCGTCGTCGATGATCAATATCGTTTTTTGGATCGTGTAAGGCATTAATTCTAGAGCAGGTTGATGAATTGTCGGCTGAAATGCAATGGGAAACCCGACAAGTAGATGGTGAAAGGTTTCTTTTCTTTAGATGTCGTGATGGAGGTATGTAGTCGCGAGCGTGTCTTGGGGATGCCAATACGGCAATGCATTTCGCGATTAGAGTCGCGAGTCTAGTGGCTGTAATTTGTTTTGCTATTCTTGGGCTGACCGAGATCCTGTGGTCGTGACTCCTAGTAAAGTAAAAGTGATGGCGGGCTTGGCGATTGCCGGATTGCTAGTCGGCGGATTGCTGGTATGGCAATTCCAGGAGGAGATCCGGGGAATCGACGTTCGAGTGATGGTTGAGCGGATTAAGGCTTTCGGGCCGATTCCATTTTTCGCGGCAATGGCTATCTTGCCCTCGTTGTGGGCTCCAGTATCGCCATTTTTGATCGTGGCTGGGGCTGCTTACGACCTCCCGATCGCTCTTGGCGGATGTGGTTTGGCCTTGGCGACTAATATGGCGCTTTCATGGCTGTTGGCAGGAAAGCTTTTCCGTCCGGCGTTCGAGCGGTTAGTTCATCGTTTCGGATATAGCGTTCCGGAGATTACGTCTAAGACGATGATTCCTATCGCGGTCTTGCTGCGTATTACGCCTGGTTTGCCTTTTCCGTTGCAGAATTACTTGCTGGGCTTAGCGAAAATGCCGTTTGGTTGGTACATGGCCATCTCCGTTCCGCTGACATTGGCGATGGCGAGCAGCATCATTATTTTCAGCGATGCGATTTTGAAAGGCAATAAAACGGTGGTGATATTGGCTGTTGCTCTCTTTGTCGTATTGGGCTTGATTGTCCGTCAGGTGCGGGCTCGTTTGAAGCTTAAATCATTAGCCGAGGAGTCGGAGTGAACCGTTCCTTAGGATTGCAATTTGGCGAGGAGGAAGCGCATACCGTTTCGAGTTTCACTCGCGAGATAAAGCGGCTTTTGGAAGGCTCGATTGAGGCTGGTTGGATAAAAGGTGAAGTATCCAATTTCAGAAGACAGGCTAGCGGACATCTTTATTTTTCGTTGAAAGACGAATCGGCCCAGCTTCCGGTGGTCATCTTTCGCGGAAATGCCGCTGGTCTCGATTTCGAGTTGGACAATGGTGTGGAGATTCTCGTGTATGGGGAGATTAGCGTGTACGAGCCGCATGGCCGGTATCAATTGATCGCTCGGGCCGCGACGCAATCGGGGCATGGGAAATTGCATCGCGAATTCGAGCGACTGAAACGCAAGTTGCTTGAGGAAGGTCTGTTCGACAAGGATCGCAAACGGGAGCTACCGATGGCCCCACGTTCGATTGCGTTTATTACTTCGCCAACAGGAGCGGCCGTGCAGGATTTTATGCGTATCCTAAAGCGCCGGGGATGGGTGGGACGCTTAGTCGTGTTGCCGGCGAAGGTGCAGGGAGCAGATGCAGCGGATACTATATTGAAGGGTTTGGCTATTGCTGAAAAATTGAATTGCTTTGATGTAATTGTGGTGGGAAGAGGCGGCGGTAGTTTGGAGGATCTTTGGTGCTTTAATGAGGAACGCTTGGTTCGGGCGTTAGCGGCTTCGGCGGTTCCGGTGATTTCGGCTGTGGGGCACGAGATCGATTTTACTTTGTCGGATTTCGCTGTCGATTTAAGGGCTGAAACACCTTCGGCCGCAGCGGAGCTGATAAGCAGTTCTTATCTCGATTGCGTAAATCGTATCGGTCTCGCTGGAGAATCGCTGGATGAGCGTTGGGAGAAACGTTTGCTGGATTATCGTCGCGAATTGCGTGATTGGAAGGCTCGTATGCGAGCGGTAGCTCCGGAGAGGCGATTAGAGTTCGCCAAATTGAAATTGGATGAAATGGCGAGTCGTATCGAAACGACGATGACTCGCGAGATTTCGAAGGCACGTCGGCGTTATGCGAATTCTCGAGGATCGTTTGGAGGGCTGCATCCGGAGCGGACCTTGTCTGATCGGCGTCAGCGTTTGCGGTTGTTGGGCGAGCGGAGCCGCCATGAGATGGATCGCCGTTTGGCTTTATTGAAGCAGAGGTTTGTAGAGCTGGGGACTGAGTTGAGGGCTATTGGTCCTGCTGCTACATTGAAACGCGGATACTCGATATTGGCGCAGGAGGATGGCTCGGTGATCGCATCGGTCGAGGATTTGACGGAAGGCGAGAGGATTCGGGCGACCTTGGCTGACGGAGAATCGTGGTTAACTCCTGAAAAGGAATCGCGTGGCGGTGACGGAATTTAAAGACGTGGATTCGGGGTGTGAGAAGGTGCCCCCTAGGCTGCTACTTCCATTTCTTCGAGAATACGAATGGCGAGCAGGATGTTTTCGACTTTGAGGACGAGTCTCGTGGAGGATCCTGTTTGGTCTACGGAAGCGTAGACGTAGTCGATGTTGATACTTGCTTGAGCTAGAGCCAAGGTAATGCCTGCTAAGCGGCCTCGGCTGTCGTTTAGTCGAATAGTCAGTACGGATTCGACTTTCACCTCGAAACCCTTTTCGACGAGCACGGCCTTGGCGTCTCTGGGAGTATCGGCGATGAAGCGAAAGTGTCCTCCATCGATACTATCTGAGATCGATACCGCATTGATGTGGACGTTGGACTTCGAGAGCAATTCGCTTATGCAAGCGATTTGTCCGGGTTCGTTTTCTATGGTGACCGATAGTTGCGTTTCGATCTCGTGCTTCATGGACATAGGGAAAAATTGAATTGTTGTGGGAGATGCGGATTGAGGGGGGTGTCCTGCAAGTTCCGACAAATGAAAAGCCGGACTCCTATTGAGTCCGACTTGAAAATTCAATTATGGTTCGCCGTTATTAGTCAAGTTGAGAGTGAACTTGATTTCCTGATCTCAGAAAGTAGCGCGATACGCGATCGTGGGTAATCTGGCGTTTGAGTTTTGGGAGGGCAAATTTAAAAACTTCCACGGCTAATGCCTTGTCGCTGAAGTATGATGAAAGGACCCTAAGGGGTGGGTTGTATTGGAATACGTCTATTTTTCGGGGAGAAGTGTTCATTGGGACATAAGGGCTTGGGGGTTAATCTTAGATTTCCGAGAAATCTATTCGTATTCATTATCGGCTGGCAGGAGTTGTTTTTGAGGCGACAGTCCCCATTTTTATTAAACGTTTGCTGATTTAATCTACTTAAGTATGATATGAGTATAGTAGAGGGGATTGAGTTAATTTTTCGATTGTAGCAGGGAAGATCCAGAATCTTCTAGCCCGCGTTCGATAGAAACTATCGCATTCTTTTCAGTGGTGTTTTCAAGGGTCGTTTCCGCCGTAATTTCGAAAGGTTGCGGTATAATTTTCGGCACTCATGCTCGACATTCAATTGCTTCGATCGGTGTGGCTCATTCTTGATGAGAATGGTGGGATTATAGATTTTATGATGTTGTGATCGACGAGCGAAACGACACTGGCTGTTCGTCTTGGGGGATGTAAACCCGAAGTCTTTGAATCCGTTGTTCGTTTTTGTCCGAACTAGAAGGATAACCAAAGACGAATGTATGAAGACGAACAAAAAGACGATTTCGGGGATAGTGGGGTTGTTGGCGCTAGTGCTGATTTTAGGGTGCGCATCTGGAGGTTATGATACCGTTCCGAATCGTACAGCAGGAACGACGCAGTCGATTGACCTCGGAACTGTGGTGGCGACGCGAACGGTGAAGATCGAAGGCGAGAGCAGCCAGCTTGGTCTTTATGGAGGCGGCATTTTGGGAAGCGCAGTCGGGTCGACGGTTGGTCGTGGCGATGGTAGCGTGTTGGCGAGTGCGGGAGGCGCTGTGGCTGGTGCGATTGTCGGGAAGAAGATCGAAAAGGCGCTTACAGCGAAACTGGCTCAAGAAATGACGATTGAGTTGGACGATGGACGAACGGTTGTCGTGGTGCAGGAGCTGAAGGATCCAGCGTTCAATTCAGGGGATCGAGTGAGCGTCCTGGGAACTCGTGGCGGCGACGCCCGCGTGCGTCATGAAGATTACACTACAAATCAGTTTTAATTTTTAGTGCTGTTATTTGGGGGGAAATTAAGAAGAGGCGGGGGACCGCCTGTCTTTTGTGCCATAGTATGAGGCTATTTCAAATATCTAGTTGGATAATGGTGATTACTTGAGTGTGGTTGGCGTTTGATTGTGTTGTCGGGGGGGTGAATGCTGTTTTGGGCGATGTTCAGTTTGATATATTAACGGTTGCGGAAAGTGCTGTTGCGAGGCCGGGAGAAAGGGTCGGCTTTTCTGCCCTAGATTGGTGCTCTACGCATACTAAATATTCTGTTTAATCTGGTCCTATGTTATCAGTTGACAGTCGTCCGCCTGTCTTCGTGCGTTTTATTGTTTCTAGTAACTGTCCTCCCTTCTCTTGTTAAAGAGTAGAACCCCGATTCCGAAGTAGGAGCAGTAACGGTCGAGCTAATGATTGTCTCGGGGTCATCGGTCACTGGTGGTGGATCAATGACATGGGATTTGTATTCCTTTCCCGGTTTTAGTTCTCCCGGAACGGGGGTATTCAAAACCCGATTTCTGGAGACAGATCCGAGTCTTCCCGTGCGATATGGAGGTTATGCCCAGTTAGAGTGGATTGGATCGAACCGCGCCCAGTTGCTCCTGAGGGACTTGGACTTTGATTACAAAAGCATCCGATTCGATCCGTTTTCATCGACAACAGAAGGATTGTTTTATTCCGTTACGCTCAAAAATGAATCACAGAGATCTATTTACAAAAATATAGGCAATCGAATTGAGCATGTAGGTGGACTGCTCCTTGCTAGTGACAATGACACCGTTGTTTTTAGAGACATATTAAAGGGGCTTGTCCCCAATATTTCAGTGATCAAGCCAGGAGGTGTGGCAACGTTGTTGGTTAAAAAAGATGATCCGGTGCCTGGTAGATCGCTCTAGCAATCAGTGAGCTCAGGTTGGAGCTACTGCAGTGATTTCGTAAGGTAGGTTAGGCTCTCTTCCAATCCGCCGATACGGTTGCGAACAAGCCAAAGTTTGTGGTATTCTTCCGTGAAAGCATTGAGCTCCGATTCGAGTTGGTCGTATTCAGGAGATTGGGTGCCGATATTGGCAAGGCCTTTGTTGATTGCGAAAAGAAGCAATTTGATCGTGAGCAGCAACTCTTGATTCGATTGAGATGCGTTCTTTGTTCGGAAGCGTTTATCGGCAAGATGGCGATGCAATTTCGTGAGCGCGATGCAACAGGAATCCAGTTCCTTGGAAGTTGTCTTTTCGAGGTGCTCTTGGAGTTTTTCTTGGTTGCAGAAAAGTACATCGTTGAGGACTGTTCGGTTTACCGGTTTATGCGAAAATGTATTTATCGATTCGCTGAGCGAAACGATTGCTTGAGCGAGAATCTCGGATTCTCCATCGAAGAAGATCGTATTGATAGCGTGGATATCGTCGAAGTTCTCCTCCGAATCGTGGTTCCATGAGAGAGTGGATGCCCAGACAAGAGCGGGGTAGCTTATTGGTGGGAAATGGTGGTGGCCGAAGTCTCCCCAGTCAGTTAGAAGCATCCCTTTCGCTCCGTGCTCGATTGCTTGGCGGGTCGCCGCTTTGATATTCGCGACAGCATTCGCGTAGCGTCCGCCGATTGTGTTCCAGGCGGAGGTGCCGGGTGCAACGTAGAAAGGAATGCCGGATTCGGCGAACGCGGCGCATTGGGATTCGAAGGGATGGTCGGCTTCGTAGCCCCAAATGATTCCAATCGAGTCGTTGGGCAGTTCAGCAGAAAGCTCGGGCGATTCGAGTATGATGTCGCCCCAGAATTGCGTTGTCTTGTCGCGTTCTGCGACGAGGCGGTGAATTGATAGAAGGTGGTCGAGATAGACGCGGTGTTTGCCTTTCGACTTGGTCTCTTCTGCACTCCAGCCTTGCCCGAGCTCCCAGGGTTCGTCGCCGCCAATGTTGACTTGATTACTTCGGAAATTGGGTAAGAGCTCGTCGTAGAGTTCGCTCATGAAATTGAGGGAGGCTTGATTGGGCTTTAGCGTGCCGCCCGCATCGCGTTTGCCAAGGATGGGGTGAATGTACCCGTCTGGGCATTCGGCGAGATGTTTGTAGTCATCGTGACGGAGCCATCGCTCCATGTGGCCGAACGAATTTTGATTGGGAACAAGTTCGATGTATCTGTTATGACAATACGAATCGAGTGAACGAATGTCTTCGGCTGTTAGGGGCGAGACGTCTTTCCAAACGCAGGCATGGTTTTGGTAGGCGAAGGTGTGTTCGGTATAGAGTTGAAGCTGGTTGTACTTGAGCGATGTAAGCTGGTCGATTAAATCGTAAAGCGTTTCGAGCGTAGGGACTTTGCAACGACTGATATCGAGCATGTATCCACGCACTTCTAGATCAGGGCTATCCTCGATTTTTAGGCATGGCAGCGTTTTGGGTGCTTTGTTGGAAATATGCTGAAGAGTGGTTAATCCACGGTAAAGACCCGTTTCGGTGGAAGCTTCGATTGTGATGGATTCAGGATAGATCGCGAGACGGTAGGCTTCTAGTCCGCAAATTTCGGGGGCGAGAATCAGCTTTATGCCGCCTGCGTTTGGATTGGTCGCCTGGAGGTTGAGGGTGGGGACTATTCTAAGGGCTGTCCCGAATCGTTGGCTTGGCGTAAAGTCAAGGTCGACTGATAGCGAAGAGATCGAACCGAAGGTTCCGGGTAGAGGTTCTACGGACTTGGGGATGGGGGAGAGGCGCATGGGTTCTAGGGATTGTTGCCCAAGACAATCGCGTCGATGAGGTCAGGTAGTTGCTGGATGGATTCGAGCTGATAGAAATTGTCGTGATCGTGCGGCGGAGATTGAACGTTTTCGTGTTCCCAGGTGATTCGGTAAGGGATGTGAACGCCATGACCACCGAGATCGAGGACGGGAAGGATGTCGGATTTTAGCGAATTACCTACCATAAGGAATTGCTCGGAGTGGATCTTGTTTCGTTGGAGAACTCTGGCGTAGGCTTCGACGGTTTTGTCGGAAACGACTTCGGTGTGGCTGAAGTGATGGGCTATGCCGGATTTCGCTATCTTGCGCTCTTGGTCGCGCAGGTCGCCTTTGGTGATCAGTAGGAGGCGAAAGCGTTGATCGAGGCCTTGCAGTACGCTTTCGACTCCTTCGAGCAGTTCGACTGGATGGAGAAGCATTTGACGGCAGTGGTCGATGATGCGCCTGATTTCTTCCGCTTTGATCGCTCCGTCAGTTAAGCTGATAGCGGTCTCTATGCACGAAAGGGTGAAGCCCTTCACTCCGTAGCCGAAGAGTTCGAGATTGTTCATCTCGGTTTCGTAGAGGACGCGTTCCACGGTTTTAGGATCGTGGTAGTCGGAAAGCAGCTCGCAGTATTTCCGATGGTGGTCTTCGAAGAGGTTCTCATTGTGCCAAAGCGTATCGTCAGCATCGAGACCTATGGTAGTGATGGGCCATTTCATAGGACGGCGGCGAGTTTCGCTATGCCTGGCAGGCGTGTCCAACCCGTATTGGTGGAAGCGGGAGTAAAACGACCTTTTTTCGCCCTAAAGCCCCAAAATTATAAAAACGTAGTGAAGGCGCATTCATTCTGTAATTTTCCTGTGGTTTACGAGGCGCATACGAAACGAAGAATCTTTCTTCAACCTTTTGAAAAACCTGAACAATCTGAGAATATTTATTATGAAAACATCGAAAATTATCATCGCCTCAATCGCTGCTAGTATCGTCAGCGCAGTTTCATTTGCTGACAATTAGTACAGAGGGTTTGAATCTCGCCTGCAGCCCCAGGAAGTCGCCATTCTAATGTTCGGGGGTCGCGACAAATCATCTTCCGCATACGATGATTCGCGAGTTAATTGGCAAGGAATAAGTAACTCGGCTACTGGCGAAATTGCGATTTTGGAATCGGACGACTACAGCGGAGTAACACAGTTTGGATCGCCGCTGAGTGGAATCAATAATATTGGAACATACACAGGATCAAGGTTCGCTTTCTATGCGGATTTTCAAGATCTGCAAGTAGATACCAACTACGTTTCAGGAAGCCTAATTAATAGTTACGCTGTTTACACCAACACGCTTCTTTCAAATATGGGAATTTACCAGACCAACATGTCAGGCACATGGACGTATAACGGAGTTTCTGAAACAGTAAATGTTCTAGTTGGAACAGCACCTCCCGTTCCCGACACAGGCTCCACAGCAGCTCTTCTTGGAGTGGGTGTATTTGTGCTAGCCGCTGCTAGGCGGAGATTGGGATAAGGATTCCTAGCTTCAGAAGTCCTTAGGGCAGCAATTTTTTCTGGGGGCAGTTGATGCATATACATTGCGATGCACGCCGCCCCCCGTGACCCCCGCCCCGCTGTTGTCGGTTGGTACGCTTCAGCAAGATCAGCTTTTACAGAAGACCAACATCAGAGTGCTGGCAGAAAGTTTTTAGTGGCAGCTATACGGCATTAAGCATTTATTGCCTCGCTTAAATATGACCCTAAAATAATTATAAACTCCTGTCTAACAGTATTTTAAATAATATATAAGAGAATTATATTCAATGTTCGGGGGTCACGATATCAACAACGGCGGAGCCCTTGATAGCGCGGAGCTAGCGAATTCGATCGAGAGTCGCTATGGTATGCGTCAAGAAGCGACCATCGATTTCCGCGATAATCTAGTGAGCGAGGGGGGTATCTCTGCCGCTGAACGCTCGAAGGGAATTATCACTCTAAGGCTGATGCCCGAAGATGCGGCAGCGATTACGATGAAGGGTGGCGACACGAATAATGACCAGCTTCTAGAGGCCGCTGAGTTTCTCGACACCGTAAGTTCGCTTCGCAAACTCGACTTGGGCACTCGGGCTCCATTGGCTGGCAGGTCGTAAGCAAAAATTTGTGGGTAAAAGGGGTATACTAAGGCCGGGAGCGATTATCGCTTCGGGCCTTTTGTTGTCGTCGAAAACGGGGAATTAGACCGATTTGCTCGGAATGGGTCTAGAGCTCCTCTACCTTTAAAATTACAACGTTGTAGTTTTAAGGGCAAAAGGATTCGACGATTACAGGGGTGGAGCTATGGGGTGGCTGTCGGAGAAGAGGCGAGTTTGGTCGTTTCTAAGGCTTGTTGGAAATCAGGCCAGAGAGGGGCGTTGATGCTGAGGGGTTTGTGGGTAATTGGGTGCTCGAAGGTTAACTGAGTGGCATGGAGAAACATTCGGCAAAAGCCGAAGTGTTCGAGGAATGCGTGATTCTGGCGGGTGTCGCCGTGTTTCGTATCACCGATTATAGGACAATCGATATGGCTCATATGACGCCGCAGTTGATGACGACGGCCGGTTCGGGGAAAGAGCTCCACGTGCGAATAGCGTGTCGTGTCGTATCGACCCGTCGGAAAGGCGTGTTCTATTCGGGAAAGCGTTTCGTATTGGGTCTGCGCTTCTTGCGCTTCATCGCTTTTGGCTTTGGGGCCACGATCTAGCATTTTGCGCAACGGGTGATCGATCGTTCCATTGTCGGGGGTGAAACCGCGGGTGATGGCTTGGTAGCGTTTGTCGACCTGGCGGCCTTCGAATTGGCGTTTCATTTCGACCAGGGCGATTTCGTCGATGGCGAAGAGCAGCACGCCGGAGGTGGGTTTGTCGAGTCGGTGAACGGGGTAGACGCGTCGGCCTATTTGATCGCGTAACAATTGAATGGCGAATCGAGTTTCTTTAGCGTCAATACCGCTTCGATGTACAATTAGGCCAGGCGGTTTGTTAATCGCTATGTAGTGATCATCCTGGTACAGGATTGGAAGAGAGTCGATTTCGGATGTATTCAAGCGAAGAAGTGGTAGGGGTGATCTCACGTCTTCGCTTAACTGCGTCGACGCAGGCCGAGCGGCCAATGTTGAAGGAGAATCTGTCGTGTTGGAACGTTAGACGGCAAACGCTTGATTTGCGTGGGCCGAAAGCAAACAAAAAAGACCCGCGTCTCCCAACGACGCGGGTCCTCCTATGCGGTATTTAACTATCCCAGTTAACCCTCTAAAATTGTTCAGGATCTTGTTTTTAAAGATACTTGATCGCGATGCCTCGGCCGGAGGTCTTCAGTTCCAGGATCGGGCCTCCGCCGTTGACTGGGCATTGCATGTGATGTGCATGCATCCCACCTCCCGATGTGCTCAATTTCGTTTGTCCGGTGATAGATGATACGGAAATAAGTCCCACTGAAGTCGAGAGATTGACATCGCCGTTTATGTTCCGTGCCTCGATTGGATCTCGGCTGGTGTGCCATTTTATCGAGCCTTCGATATCGCGGAATTTCATACGACCGCCTGAAGTATTGGCTTGGACGTGGCCGTTAAGGGTGGCGACTTCGATCGGTCCGCCCGAGGTGTGCAGTTCGACATCGATTTCTTTGGGGGTTTCAATGGTTGCGTTAAACTGGACGGAAGGTTTGCCACTGAAAAAGCTCCACAAGCGGCGAGACTGATTGATTTTGAATTCTATGTGTAGAGCGTTGCCGCGTTTTTCCATCGTTTTTTCGATCCGGGCTTCGAGGTAGTCGGCCTCGGAATTCGATGCGTTGCGAAATACTTGTTCAATCGTTACGCGCCCATTCGATCGAGTTTCGCCGGTCACATTGATGAAGCCACCTTGAGTGTAGACGACGATTCTGGAAATCCCATCCAGGTCGAAGGTTTTCTCGATCGGGCGAACAATGTTCGAACCTGCAAAAGCCATCGCGGGTAGTAGGGCCAGAAGCGCGAATGCGGAGAGAAGAAGTTTATTGAACCTTTTTGCTGGCCCCATTCATTTTTGATTCCGAGTCGTCGAAGCGACTCTTTGCTACGGTTGATCTTTGCGTCTTAGCGTTTTTGCGTGAGTCAGCATTCGTTTTGATTGGCTGTTTTTCTGCTACGCACATGGTTGCTAACTCAAGGCAAAGCGGTATAATCAATTGCAAGATCCGCGAGTCCCTCGGGTAGCTGTGACCCAGGGTGGTATGGACAAAGGCGATTTTTCAGTTAAGCTGACCCGAGGGCACCTAGCGGGATTGCTTTCTCAAGAGCATTTTTCTTTTGCAGAGTTTCCAGAGCGAATGCGCCCGGAATCGATATCAGTCCATTGGTAGAGGCTGCCGTCTTTGCCTTTTTTGATGCTTTTCCAAAGGGGTTTGTCATCGCGTTTTTGAAGTTCGTAATCGCTGAGTCCGTTGGCGTCGCAGGAGAAAACTTTCGAGTACCCTTTGAATTGCCGGGGTCGACCTAGGACTCTGGAATGACCGTCGAGTTTAGGAACGGAAGCGAGCGATTGGGCGTCCATGCAAATGAAACTGTAGGGGAGACTGCGCAGATCGATTTCCATGATTTTAGCGAATTGCGCCCAATCGCCATCCATAAAAGCTTCCATGGGCGTTTTTGCGAAGAAATGGCACCAGTGGCGAAGATTGTCATCGTTTCGCATCGGGCATGCTTTAGCACAGACGCAAGGAGCGATTGGATGGAATCGTTCAAGCATGGCTTCGCGTTGATTCAGCAACAAGCGACTGCTCAAGTGACTTCCTGGTTCGACCCAAAAGACTTGCTTGGCGGAGCAGGCGAGCTCGGTCAGTTCTGCTCGCGCGTCGAGGGAAAGTTCGTTCAATACGTGGCTAATCAGGCAGATCGTATCGTCAAGCGAGTCTAGGGAGCTGGGATTGGCGATTGAAACGGCGATTTGGGGATGGCGTTCGAGTATTGCGTTCCGAGCGAATTCGCAGGCGAGGGTCGAATGGTCCCACAAAACCACTTCGTCGAGGCAATCGGTTCCGAATGTATCGAGGAATCGTAAAGTAGCTATCCCGGAGCCGCATCCCCAATCGAGGAGACGCCTAGACTGCAACTGCCAGCCGGCTTGGCGGGCCTGCAAAAGCGCGGCGTCCCATTTCCAGCCAATTCGGGCGGCAAAAAATCGTTGGTAGTGGGCTAGGTCAGAGGGGGACTTCCAGTAGACGCCGGTATTGCCTTTGGCGGCGAGAAATTCGCTGCGTAGGCGCTCCAAGGTATTCCAGTCTACAGTGTCGATATTCATAGGATCATCTTCGTCTTTGTCTCAAATTTGGTCCGAGTCAATTCAGAGTGGATCGAGGAATTCGATCCAGGTCATGACCTAAGGCGCAATTCGGCTTATTGGCTTGTCATGTTAGGGGAAGAGCACACCTAATAACGCAGTAATGAAGACCATTTGGAGAGTATCGAGTTACCTTTTTCGCTATAAGCCTTTGTTTTGGCTGACCATCGGTTTGGCGATCGCCAGCACGCTCTTCATGATGGTGATTCCGCTCGTAACGCGGTATGTTGTGAATGAGGTATTGCCGGAAAAGGAGTTGTCGAACTTATGGTGGGCGGTCGGAGCGATCGCGGGATGCTTTTTCTTTCGAGAGCTGTTCAACTCAATGCGTATTCGGGTCAATAATACGCTAGAACAAAAAGTGCTGATCGATCTTCGGCGCGATTTGCATGACAAGCTCATGGAGTTGCCGATAGGTTATTTCGATAGTCGCAAGTCGGGCGATATCGCGTCGCGCGTCATTGAAGACGTGCAAAGCGTCGAGCGAGTAATCTTGGATGGTACTGAGCAAGGGAGTACAGCGCTCCTGACGATTATTGGAACGGCGAGCGTTCTGTTTTATTTCGAGCCGACTTTGGCGACCTTGATGATTCTGCCGATTCCGATCATGCTGGTGATGTCGCGTTTTCATTTCAAAGCCCAATCTAAGAATTGGCGCAAGGTACGGACGTCGGCAGGGGAGCTTAATTCCCTCCTTATCGAGGATATTCAAGGCAACCGGCTGATCAATTCGTTCGCATTGAAGAATCAGGAGAAAAAGCGTTTCGAGCAGCGATCGCTCGAACTACGCGACTATACCTTGAAATCGATGTTCCGTTGGTCGATCCACGGACCGGCGACGAACTTCGTGGTGAGCTTGGGCACGGTATCGGTTGTGGGTTATGGCGGCTTTTTATTCGCTACCCAACCGGAGCGTTTCGCGGCCGGCGATTTCTTGATGTTTTTCCAGTTTTGCGCCATGCTTTACATGCCCTTGAGCCAATTGAATGGACTCAATAATCTGCTGGCGACGGGAAAGGCTTCCGGCGAACGTGTTTTCGAGATGCTGGATTATCCGGTGGATATCAAAAGCCCGGATACGCCGACCGCGTTTCCCATGGGATTACTGGAGGTGGATTTCAATTCAGTGGGATTCGGCTACGAGGGTCGCGACGATTTGCTGTCCGAGTTTTCGTTGACATTGTCGAAAGGCAAAGTCACTGCCCTGGTCGGGCACACGGGAGCCGGTAAATCGACGGTAGCTAATTTGCTGCAGCGGTACTACGACGTCACGTCCGGTACGGTATCTATCAGCGGGGTCGATGTTCGCGAGTTCGATTTGCTCGATTTAAGAAAACGTATAGGCGTGGTGGCGCAGGATCCGTTTCTATTCGATGGAACCGTAAAGGAAAATTTGATTCTCGCAAAGGACGATGCGACCGAGGACGAGCTCGTCGCAGCGTTAAAGGGAGCGAGCGCTTGGGGATTCGTCTCGGATCTTCCTGACAAAATGGATACGCGTATCGGAGAGCGAGGCATTCGGTTGAGTATGGGCGAGAAGCAGCGTCTGACGATAGCCCGAGTGATTTTGAGAAATCCACCATTGGTAATTCTCGATGAGGCCACTTCGAGCGTCGACACGCTCACCGAAGCGAAGATTCAGCAAGCGGTTAACGCATTGGTGAAAGAGCGAACGACCTTGGTTATCGCGCATCGTCTTTCAACCGTCCGCCAAGCCGATCAAATCGTTGTCTTGGATAAAGGGCGAATTATCGAAAAAGGTACTCACGACGAGCTAATCGAATTAAATGGCCATTACGCGAAGCTCTGGCAGACGCAAACGGATCTAATCGAGGAAAGTGCGTTCTAGAGGAATGGAGCGCAACGATTTGCGACGAAATCGAAACTGGGTCTATTGAGATGTCTCGCTTTCATTTTTAGTTATGTGGCAGTTTTGGATAGATACGGGCGGAACGTTTACGGATTGTTTGGCAAGAGCACCCGATGGTAGCGAGTTGCGGGCCAAGGTGCTTTCGAATGGAGCGATTCGAGGACGGATCGTGGAACGTTTGGGGATGCGGGCAGCTCGAGTGGAGTTGTCGGTGGAAACTGGAGACGACTTTTTCGTTGGGTATGAACTACAATTACATGGGTTTGAGTCGGAACCGATTCAGGTTGTTGGATGGTCGGGGAGGGAAGGGGTAGTCCGTTTGAGCACGGATTTTCCCGAAGATTGCGTTGGGATGTTGTGTTCGTTTCAGTCTCCGGAAGAGCCTCCTCTATTGGCGGCGAGGCTGTTGACGGGAAAACGGTTGGATGAAGCGCTCCCTCCCTTGGAAATGCGTCTTGCGACTACCCGCGGAACGAATGCCTTGCTCGAGGGAAAAGGTGCGAAAATCGCGTTTTTCGTGAATCGAGGATTTGGAGATTTGTTGCGAATAGGCAATCAACAGAGGCCGGACCTGTTCGAGCTGGGTATTCGAAAACGGGAGCCACTGCATTCATTGGTTTTCGAAATTGGCGGTCGCTTGGATTCGGGTGGTCGAGAACTGGAGGCCTTCGACGAAGCGGAAGCTAGGCTTTTTGCCGAGCAGTGCATTGGCGAGGGGATCGAAGCGGTTGCGGTTGCGCTCCTTCATAGCTTTTCAAACCCGAATCATGAGGAGCGCTTGGAGGGGATCTTGAGGCAAGCGGGTATCGAACGCGTTTCTCTATCGAGCGCCTTGTCGCCAATGATAAAATTTCTGCCCCGAGCGGAAACGGCGGTCGTGGATGCTTACTTGGCCCCCATCATGGAAGCTTATCTCGATTCGGTGCAAGCGGGTTTGCCTGAAAAGGCTTTGAGGATAATGACCAGCGCAGGTGGGCTTGTGTCACGACGAAAGTATCGTCCTAAGGACAGTCTTTTAAGCGGTCCGGCTGGCGGTGTTGTGGGCGCTGCTTACGTGGGTAGACAGGCCGGTTATGATCGTAGTATCGCATTCGATATGGGTGGGACGAGTACGGATGTTTCGCGATTCGATGGCCGGTTCGACTATCAATTCGAGCAGGAGATTGGGGGAGCCCATGTATTTGCTCCGGCGCTACGTATCGAGACCGTGGCGGCGGGTGGAGGCTCGATTTGTTGGTTCGATGGATCTGCTTTGAGAGTGGGGCCAGCGAGCGCAGGGGCCTCGCCAGGACCGGCGTGTTACGGCGCGGGTGGACCGCTGACGATTACCGATGTCAATTTGCTTTTGGGGCGCCTGAATTCTTCGGAATTCGGAATACCGGTCTTTCCAGAGGCATCGGCATTGCGTTTTGGGGAACTCGTCAAATCGGTGGAAAAGGCCACAGGCGAAGCGGTTGTAGAGTCGGACGCACTTCTGGGCTTGCTTGGCATTGCCAATGAGCGGATGGCGGACGCGATTCGGGGGATTTCTCTCCGCGAGGGGTATTCGCCGGCACGCCATGCCTTGGTAGCATTTGGCGGGGCGGGTGGAATGCATGCTTGTGCGATAGCGGATATTCTAGAGGTGGATACGGTACTCTTTCCGTTGGATGCAGGACTGTTGAGCGCGTTCGGTTTGCAGAAAGCTCGAGCCGAAGGGTTTCAGGAGCGGCAAATTTTATGTTTGCTCGAAGATTGCTCCGAATCGCTAAAAGCATGGGAGATCTCGCTCGCGAAGGCGGCGACCGATGCGTTGGTTGAGGAAGGGGAGGATGCTAGGCGTTTAGAGGTTCAGACCTCGCAAGTCGAAGCGCGATTTCTGGGGCAGGAATCCGGGTTGCTGATCGATCTGGGGACTGTCGAAAACGTGGAGAGCGCTTTTAAGAATGCCTTCGAGGCGCAATATGGCTTTGTCCCAGATCAGCCGATTGAGGTCGTGTCGCTTAAGGTTTCGGTTGTGGCTCGCGAGCCGGATAGTAGGGAAGAAGCGTTTCAGCTAGGAGGAAAGATAGGGCAAAGTTCGGGAACGTTTTGTTCGCGAGAGTGCTTGAGCGCTGGTTACCGATTGGAAGGACCGGTCGTGGTTCAGGATCGGTTTAGTACGGTTTTCGTAGATCAGGGTTGGTGTGCCGTTGTAGGGGATCTCGGAACGTTGAAGTTGATTCGCGATGACGTTTCAATTGGCGAGGAGGTTCGGCCTAATCTGGAAGCAGTGGAGCTTGAACTGCATACGAATCGTTTTCTTTCGTTGGTCGAGGAAATGGGGAAGCTACTGGAGCGGTCTGCTTTTTCAACGAACGTCAAGGAGCGTAAGGACTATAGTTGTGCTTTGCTTGATGCGGATGGTTACTTAATCGCGAATGCCCCTCATATTCCCGTTCATCTGGGAGCACTCGGAGTGTGCGTCCGAACTTTGAGCAAGTTGATTGAGTTGGGTCCTGGGGATGTTGCGATAACGAATCATCCCGGTTTCGGTGGTTCCCATCTACCGGATGTGACCTTGGTGGCGCCGGTGTTCGCGGATGACGGTCGGTGCGTTGGCTATGTTGCGAATCGTGCGCATCATGCTGAACTGGGCGGGATCTCGCCGGGGTCGATGCCGCCGAATGCTCAATCGCTTGAAGAAGAAGGCGTCGTGATTGCTCCGACTTATTTGGTTCGGAATGGCGAAGTTGATTGGAAGGGTATTACCGAGATTTTGATTAGGGGATCTTATCCGACTCGTCGTTTGGAGGAGAATCTTTCGGACTTGGCGGCGCAGTTGGCGTCAATTCGGTTTGGGGAACGCGAGTTAGGGGTATTGGTGCTTCGAGAAGGATCGGACACAATAAGCCATTTCATGACGGGACTGAAAACTCGGGCTGAGTTGGCCTTGCGGACGTCGTTGGAGAATTTGTCTCTCTCAGATGAAAATGTGGTCGAGCGCTTGGATAACGGAGCGGAGATCGTTGTTCGAATAGATCGATCCGATTCGAAGTGGTTGGTCGATTTTTCGGGGAGCGCGGCGATGCAAGCGTCGAACTACAATGCGACGCCTGCAATCGTCACGAGCGCGACGATTTACGCTTTGCGATTGTTAGCAAATGAATCAATACCGCTAAACGAGGGATTTTTGGATGTAGTGGATATTCGGATTCCTGAGGGAATGCTGAATCCGCGATTCGATCCGGATCCGGCCCATTGTCCGCCGGTTGTCGCGGGGAACGTGGAAATAAGCCAGCGTATCGTCGATGCCTTGTTAAGGGCCTTCGGGTTGGCGGCTTGCAGTCAAGGAACTATGAATAATGTAATCTTCGGTAATGAGCGAGTGAGCTACTACGAGACGATAGCAGGAGGCGAGGGTGCAACGTCAAATAGATCGGGCGCTAGCGCTGTTCATACGCATATGACGAATACGGCTATCACGGATCCCGAAATTTTGGAGTACCGCTTTCCGGTTAGGTTGGAGTGTTTTGAAATCCGCTGTGGTTCAGGGGGTAAAGGAGTCCACTCGGGAGGAGATGGTGTTCGGAGGCGTATTCGGTTTTTGGAACCGGTAACGATTTCGATGCTCATGCAGCATCGTAAAATCGCTCCGTACGGAGTTGCAGGTGGTGCGCCAGGGGATGTTGGGAAACAGTGGAAGATAGACTGTGTAGGAAACCAAATTCCATTGTCGGGGAATCAGTCTTTGTCCTTGGAGGCGGGAGAATCGATAGAGATCGAAACGCCAGGCGGCGGCGGGTTCGGAAAATGTAACCTCTAGGGCCAGCGCTTGTGCCGTGCTGGGTCATTCGAGCTTGATATAACTTCGCAGCTCTACGTAGATTGTGAGAATCTCTGAAAAGCTAGCTCAATTATGGGATGAATAGGTTCAGAAAAATTAACTATTTCTTCATTTCCGCTCTTTGATTATCGGATATCGAAAATCGTTTGAATTCAGACGAATTTTGATTTCTCATGAAGTCATAATTTTGCAGCAGCACTCGATTGGGAGCCGCCGCTTAGCAGGGGCGGCTTTATTGTTTTTAGGTTGTAGGGTAAAGTTGGTTACGATCCTGGCTATTTATTAAAGAAGGACTGGAGCTTTTGGAGGTCGGATTGAGTTGGCTTGTCGCCAGTGGTTTTGGGAACGGCTTTGGCTGGTTGAGCTTTCAGGTTTTTGGGGAAGGCTGCAGGAGCCGCTCCGGCTTTGGTGAATTTTTCGCTGATGCGTTTGGCCGAGACGGGGAATGCTGTGCCGAGTTTTTGAGCAAAAAGGGAGAGTGCGTATTCTTCTATGGTCCAGGATATTTCTTCGATGGTTTCTTGGGGAGCGAAAAGGGATTTAAGGCGGGATTTAAGGGCATCGATTTCCTCTTGGCGGCGTTGGTCTCGTTGGGGGTCGGTTTGTCGATTGCGGGAGCGAAGTTCGATACCTCTAAGATAGGTTGGAATTCGCTTTAGGGCCCAGTGAGGGGTGCGGACTATGAAATCAGCAGGGACGAGACGATCGACTTCCGCTTGAAGGTCGGTCGGCAGATTAGTTTTGATCTTGAGAGATTGGCGGGCATCGAGGGTCGCTTTAATCAGATCGATGAGTTTATAGGTAAGGCCTCGAGCGTCGGTTTTGGCTTTGCCGACTATTCGGGTGATTTCCTTGGTGTCGATCGTGTTGATCCCATGCGTGCGTAGGAGTCCCTTCATATGAACGAACCCTTGTTGTTTCAAATCATCGAGCGGGGCGAAGGCTATTGCGACGGGGCCGAGCTTCGAAAAGTCGCGCAGGTCTTCTTGGATCCAGGCAAGTTCCCGTCGCAGCTCATATTCGATGAGGGCGCCAATGCCGGATTTGTTGGCTACTTGCGCTTCGGTAGGCGTTTTAAAAATCGAGAGTTTTAGTTGGTCTCCGAAGAAGCACAGGGCGGGATACCCAAAGATGGGGACTCCGTTGTGTTCGCCGATTTGAATTTTCTCAGATTGGGGTTCGAGCTGGTCGAGTCCGTCGATGGGGCGGTTCCATTGCTGACGGGCTTTTTTCCAAATGGCCTCGACCTGTCCCTGATTACCTTGAGGCGCTTTTGATTCGTGTTCGCGTAGAGCGTCTTGAACGGATTTCGCGGAACGGCCTTCGATGATGGTTTGCCCTTTTGAGTCGTGTACATCGATCCGAACTTGGAGGTGTGTTGGAATGGCTTCTTCATTCCAATCGCTTGCGTAGGTTTCAATAGCGTAGTGATTTTTGAGATACTCGGCTAGCGATTGGCACAGGCTGTTGTGAGTGGGGCGAAGTTTCCGTGAGATCTCGGTGGCGGTTTCAGCGAGCGGTTGGAGGGGTCGCCGATGGTCTTTGGGGAGCGCTTTGATCAAATGAAGGATTTTGGTCTCCAGGTGGCCGGGCACTAGCCAATCGAGCATAGGGCCGTCGAGCGCTTTTGCTTTGGCGTAGGGGACTTTGAGGGTGACGCCGTCGTTCGCTTCGCCTGGCTTGTATTGGTAGACGATGGGGAGGGCGGCGTTTTCGAGTCGAGCGGTTTCCGGGAAGGCTGCGAGGTCGATGGGTTCGTCGCTTACTGGCGTGAGATCGGTTTCGCTCATGAAGAGCGGTTCGCCTGCACGGCCGGCTTTCTCCTTGAGCCATTGGTTCAGATCGCCAAGGGAGGCGATCCCTTTGAGTCGCTTGCAATAGAACCGGTAGGCCGACTCTTCGATCCCGATCCAGCTTTGCATCTTGGCGATCGTTTGAGCGTTCTGCATCCGGTTTTTGAGTTTCCGGTTAGCGTCAAGGAATTCGTAGTTCGCTTCGAAGTCTTCATTCAGAAGGGCTTCTCGAATGAAAATTTCGGTGGCTTTGACGGGGTCGACTTTTAGGTAGGAAACGTTTTTCCTTTGGAGCTCCAGTCCGTGGATACGAATACTTTCCAAGCAAGTGACGCGTCCTTGGTCGACTTCGAAACTAGGTTGGCTATGGGAGTATTTGAGAATATGGCTCCCGATTTGGAGCAGCCAAGTGGGATCGATTACAGCGACAGTGCGTGCGTAGAGTCGATTGGTTTCCACGATCTCGCCAGCAAGGATCCATCCAGGGCTGGGCGTTTTGGTTGCGAGTTCTTGTTTCTGCCTCTTTGTTTTGGCGTGCTGGGCTTTTCGATTGAAAAGCCCGGAGCCTGGGAAGATAAGCGTTTTACGGTCGCCGGTGGCCCGGTAGAGATTAGGTTCTTCTTTTCGGGCAGGGTTGGCTAGGAGTCCGGCCGCGAGGCAGTGGTGAATCGAACGGTATTCGACTCCGCCGTACTTACGCAGGTCGAATTTTTCTTCGGGAGTTTTGTAGCGAGGCGGCTCGTGTTTGATTTTTTGGGATCGTTCGAAATCCGCTAGCGATTGGGTTAATTGCTTTTTGACATCCATCCATTCTCGCAAGCGAAGGTATGAGAGGAAGTGGGATTTACAGAATTTTCGGAGTCTGCTTTGGGAGAGCCTTTCGGTTTGGTCGTACACGCCTTCCCAGATGTTGAGCAAGGTAAGGAAGTCGGATTCGCGGTGAACAAAGCGTTTGTGGGCGGCGCGAGCGAGTTCTTCTTTTCCGAGAGGGCGTTCTCTCGGATCTTGTATCGATAGGGCGGATGCAATGACAAGGAGTTGATCGACAACGCCCTCGTTTTTCGCTTGCAGGAGCATGCGTCCAGCGGTGGGGTCGATAGGGAGTCTTGCGAGTTTGCGTCCGATGGGAGTGAGCCGTCGTTGGGGATCGATGGCTCCTAATTCCTCGAGGAGCGCGTATCCGGACTTGATGGCTACAGGGGTCGGTGGATCGATGAAGGGGAAGGTCTCTATGTCGCCCAGTCGGGAGGCCATCATACGCAGGATGACTTCGGCTAGGTTGGCTCGTTGGATTTCCGGAATAGCAAAGATGACGCGTTTTTCGAAGTTCTTTTCCGAATACAGGCGAATACAAATCCCGTCTTGCACGCGACCGCAACGGCCTTTTCGTTGGTTGGCGCTGCTTTGGGAAATGTCTTCGATGGGTAGGCGCTTAGTACGGCCACGAGGATTGTAGCGGCTGATGCGGGCCAGGCCAGTGTCGATGACGAAGCGAATGCCGGGAATGGTGAGGGACGTTTCGGCGATATTGGTTGCGAGTACGATTTTCCTTTTCGGCGATCGGGAGAATATGCGTTGTTGATCGGCGTTGGAGAGCCGGCCGAAGCAGGGGAGAATCGCGATTTGGTTGCCGAGTCGACCTTCGAGAAGGTCCATTGTTTCGCGAATGTCCTTTTCGGTTGGGAGGAAGGCTAGAATATCGCCTTGGCCGAATTCGTCAAGGATGCGGTCTACGGATTCGGCGACCCCGTCGATGATAGTGAAGTCGCCGCTATCTTCTAGGAGTTCGTCCAGCGGGGCGTAGATTATGTCGACAGGATAGACGCGCCCGGAGACTTCAATGACAGGAGCGTCGTCGAATGCTTGGGAGAATTTTTCGATGTCGATGGTGGCCGACGTGACGATAATTTTGAGATCCGGTCGTTTTAGGCGGAGTTGATTGAGGTGGCCTAGGAGGAAATCAATGTTGAGGCTTCTTTCGTGAGCTTCGTCGATTATGACCGTATCGTATTCGCGCATGCTTGGGTCCGATTGGATTTCGGAGAGTAGCATACCGTCGGTCATGAATTTAATGCGGGTTCGCTTGCTCGTTTGGTCGGCGAAGCGAATTTTGCTGCCGACCTCTTGGCCGTATTCGACACCAAGTTCTTCAGATACGCGCTTGGCAATGGAGAGGGCGGCTACGCGTCGAGGCTGTGTGCAGGCGATGCGGCGCTTTCGCCCTCGTCCCGCATCGAGGCACATTTTAGGGAGTTGGGTCGTTTTGCCCGAGCCAGTTTCGCCGGAGAGGATTATGACGGGATGTTTCCGGATAGCCGCGATGATGTCCTCTCTCCGTTTGGATATGGGGAGCTCTTTGGGATAGGCAATGGGATGGCTATCCCATGGGAAAGGAACAGGTCCTTTCGCGTCTGTTTTCGACTTGCCTTGCATACGGCTATTCGGCGCGGGACGCATCGATAATGTCGAGCGCTTTTTTCCAGTCATCGCCGCTTGGATACGTACGGGAGTTCCACAGGACGTTGTTTTGGTTATCGATCAGGATGATAAGGGAATCGTTTGAAGGAGAATTTTCTAGAATGGCACTATGCGTTTTCATGAAGGCGCTTTCGATCCTGGTTTTGGCGATGCGACGTTTGACAGCAGTTGAATGCGGCCAGGCGAAGTCAATGAGCCAGTGCGGTTTTTGGGAGAGACTGCTTACTTGGGTCGCGCAGCGTAGGGCGTCTTTTAGATCCTCCTGGGATTGGGAAGTGATGATGAATGCTGGCCAGTGCGAGATCGTTACGGTTTGGCCTTTTAGGTTTTGGTAGACGACCTCGTTGGCGTTGGCGTTGGCGGGTGGGAGAGAGAGGGAGAGAGAGAGAGAGAGAAGAAGGGAGGATGGGATGACTCTTGTTATTGTTTGGTAGGGCTTCACTGGGAGGGTTCGTTGGATTGGAGCGAGAAATCGCTGAGGGTGAATCCTAGGGAGTCAAGCTTTCGGGCTATAGTATCGCGGTCGAGTGTGGGTCCGTTGATGTGGGCTTGGCCGGACTTTAGATCGACGTCGACGTGTTGGGCGAAGGGTAGGCTTTTCAGACCATCGAGAGCCGATGCTTGGCAATGGCTGCAGGTCATTCCTTTGATGCTTAGCGTTGCGTTTTCGGAATTCGGATCGGGGCTGATGGATTCGTTGGACGCTACGGCTGAGGAGGGGCGGTTTGCAGACCAGTAGGCGAATACGAGGATGCCGACGAGGGCAACGCCGGAGGTGTGTTTCCATAGGCCGGTTTCCATTTCGTGGAGGTGTTGGCCGGCGAAGGCACCTGTATCCAGGAATTGGTGGAATAGGAGTGCGGCTATCCAGGATGTCACTATCACGCTGCCAACGTAGATCGTGGTTTCCCGTCCTCCAAGCGTTTTGCGCATGGTGGCGATTGTCGCGATATTAGTGGCCGGTCCGGCGATGAGTAGGACGAGAGCAGCTGAAACGGGCAGTCCGCTTGCGATGAGGGCGAGAGCTAGGGGGATAGATCCAGTCGAGCAGATATAGAAAGGAATGGCGATTGCTGTGGTGAGCAGGATACTCGCGTAGACACCGCCAGGCAGATTGGCTAGGAGATTGTCGGGGGACAGGGCGCTGATGAGGCCGGCGAGCAGAAATCCGATGGTTAGCGAAGCGGCGATGTCGGCCGGCATGGTCAGGATGCCGTAGCGGAGGCTTTCGGTCCAAGTAGGTTTGGAGTCGCTGGGGATTGATTTGGCGGACGTTGGAGCATCGTCTTGCACTCCGAAGCGATCGATAAGGGTTCCGACAGCGAAACCGGAGATGAGGGCGACGATTACGCGATAGAGAGCGAAAACCGGTCCAAGCATTCCGTAGGTCGCCAGGATGCTATCAACTCCGGTTTGCGGTGTGGAGGTGAGGAAGGAGGCTGCTGCACCCCTGCTGGCTCCTTTGTCGCGCAGACTGGCGGTGACGGGAATGACGCCGCAGGAGCAGAGCGGCATGGGAACGCCGACGAGCGAAGCTAGAACGATGGACTTGAGGCCTGGCTTACCGAGTTTAGATTGAATCCAACCCTCGCGAATCCAGCGATGCAAGGCCCCTGCAACGAGAAACCCCAAGAGCAAGTAGGGCCCCATCTCGGCAATGAGGAGCCAGGTCTCCGAAAGATAGTTCTGCAGAAGGTCCATATTTTTGAATAGTGAATGTTGAATGGTGAAGAGTGAAGGTTGAAATGGTGGGGATTGATTGGGTCGTTCGGTGGTTGAAAAGTGAGCGGAGATTTTTTGAGTTTTAAGATTGGTTGTTTAAGTCGTGTCTTGATGGGCTGCACTGCGGTTTCCGCGATGCTGCTCTAAGCTTTGGGGAAGGGTTGACGACAGCTTGTGACGTTTACGGTCTTTATAGTATTCGGTAAGTATATCCAGAGCAATGACCTTTTTGCGGGTTCATTGCTCTTTTGGAAACAAGAGCCGATATGAGACCTTCAATCACCTCGTTATTAATCGCTAAACTCGTCTTCAACTGATTGGCCTGTTCGCTGTTTCCTTTCTTTCATTGAAAGGACTTCAGGCTGAGGCGGTAGACGGTGGTCCTGCTTAAGTAGGGCCAATCGCTTCGGAATTGCAGGATTTGGCGGCCTTTGTGATCGCTCATCGGAATATTGAGATCCGGTACTTCAAGCCAATCTCGGAATTCGCGATTAATGGTCTAGGGGTTTTGGCATCCGTGGCACTGACGGATTTCTCGAAGTTTAAGAGGCGGATGCACAATAAGCTCTTCTTGATGGATGGGCAATTGGCAATCGTCGGTGGGCGGAACTATCAAACCGTATATTACGATTGGGATGAGAAGTTTAATTTCAAGGACCGGGATATCGTGGTTTGCGGAAAGGTCTCCGAAATCATGCGATCTTCTTAAGAACACCGTATCTTTCCCTATTTGTACTATTCCAGGGAATAGGATCTTAAGCGTTGTTTCTGTTTCAACAGAAGATCGTAGTGCTTATCGAACTCTTTCTTTGGAAATATTCACCGGTTTTGACTTTCAGGATTCCTTCTGAAATCCGATCGAATACATCATCCGGAATATCTTTAGTAGAGCCGCCTCCAAAACATTTTTCGAATTCTTTTCTCAATCTCTCTATTCCTCCTCCTTTTTTTTCACGTGAGTTCCTCGCGTAGTTGCGGGAAACGGGTGTTTCGACGTTTGCAGTCTTTACCTCTTACTTGTTGCGGTATTTGGCGAGAGCTTTGATGTCGATGATCGTTATGTGGCGCCCTTCTACTGTAATGATATTTTCATTACGAAAACGAGCGAAGGCTCGGGAAAGGGTTTCGCTGGTGACGCCTAGTTGGCTGGCGAGCAGTTTTTTGCTCATCGGCAATTCGGCGATGGCTTGATTCGGGTCGGCTGAGGCTGTGGCGTTGCAGGAAAGCCAATTGGCTAGGCGGCATTCGATTTGCTTAAATTTCAAATCGTCGATCATTTGCACGAGGTGCTTTAGATGAATACTCATCGACGATAGCATGGTGAGAGCTAGATCGGGGTTTTCTTTGATGATCTCGCGAAAGCGGTCTTTGCGCACGAGGATAACTTGACTCGATTCGACGGCAACCGCGTTGGCCGGATAGTTTTCGAGGGCGCTGAGCGTGGCTTCGGCAAAGCAGTTGAAGGGCTTGAAAATGCTTATCACCTGTTCCTTGCCCTCCTGGCTGAGGCGGCTGAGGCAGATGGTTCCGCTTTGCACGATGTAGAAGCCCTGGGAGGGCGAGCCTTCGTGAAAGAGGGTTTCGCCTTTGTCGAGACGTTTGGTCACGCAGGTGTCGGCCGCTGCTTCAAGGGTCGCTTCGTCCAGTTTGGCGAAGAGGGAGCATTGGCGTAGAGTACTCTTTATGGCTTCGATCTTTAGAAGGTTTGCACGAGCTTTCGAGTACTGGGATTGAGTCATTTGCGGAGAAGGTGAGAGGAGCTTTTATGTAAAGCTATCTCCTTCGTCTCGCACCGCAACCTCAATTACCAGATAGGTTTCATTCTCGCTTTGGTTTATCGGTTCGGGTTTTCCCTAGCAAGAGGTGCCGGGGCCAGGTTTGGAAGCCCTCGTGTGTGGGGCGACATATACGATCCAGACCAGGCTGCAAATGATCCAGGCCGCGGCGGCGTAGAGGTAGTGGCTAATTTGAAGACTTGGACGGAAATCGGCGAAGATTCGTGTGGCGGCGGCCAGGGCGAGGACTCCGATTATCCAGGCTGAGGGGCGGACGCTCTTTCGGATGAGTTGAGGTCGGGAGGCGTGGCCGAAAACGACGCGGAGGGAAACGAGAAAGATAATTCCGGTCAGTCCAACAACGAAGTAGGCATGTAGCCAGGCGGTTTTGTAGGAGGGAAAGATGGCTGCTCCGATGAATCCTACAGCGATTGTGGAGAGGGTGAAGAGTAGCTGTCGTCCGTGCATGCTTTGTTCTTTACGAAATTCGGTGAATGGAATTTCGGCGACGCAGTAGATGCCGAGCGCTCCGAGGCGTAGGATGTAGGCCAATGTGGTTTGGCCGCTTAGTTCGACGATGACGGAGGCGAAAAATCCGAGTGCAACGAAGAGACTATGAGTGAATCGCCGCTTCCATGCTTGATTGGGCAGGCGCATTTCGGGGAAGGCGTGGGTGTTGCGCCCTCCGAGGATTTTGGGAAAGAAAAAGGCTCCTACGCCTACAATTGGCAAAAGGGTGAACCCTTGGTAGAGGAGGATCTTTCCGAGTTCGAAAGCGGTCGAGTTGGGCCAAATAATGGTGGAGAGGCCGAGGAGAAGGCTTCCGACGCAAGCGCAAAGCAGGCCGAGGGCGGCCAGTGGAAATCCGGGAGGCGGAACGTCGCTGCGAACGCGGAAGGCACTGATCGCGTTTACGATGACCACTCCGGTGGTTAGGCTAAAGAGGAAGTCGCCCAGTGCGAGTCGATTGACGAGATGGGCAAGGCAAGCGGCACAGCAGAGGCTGAAAATTGTGGTGACGACCGGGCGCGAGAAGGCGGGTACGCCGAGGAGACGCGGTCCGGCTGTCATTAGAAACCCGAATACGAATAAACCAGCGAATCCATCGACCATTAGTCGCGTATGAGCGAAGTTTGGGTAGTAGGGCAGCCACCCCGCGTGAAATAGTGGCCATAGTAGTACGCCGATCACCCCGATGATCATTCCGGTTGGAAAAAAAAAGCGGTAGGGCTCTTCGATTCTGGATTTGTTTCGTTGAGAACAGTCAAGCGTCATCGGAGATACCTTAGGGTATTCATTCCGTTCTGGGCATGATCCAGATCAAGTTTTGAAGAGAAGGGTGCTAGTGTTTCGAGCGATGCTCGGAAATGGTGAATGGTGAAACTATTGGGTTGGAACGGATTCGATTTGGGCTAGGGCTTCTGCGTTTTTAGCGAATTTGAAGCCGCCGATTCGGGGTGCTCCCGTTGCGTAAACAGCGGTCGCCTGTTCTGGATGGCGGAGTGCATAAAGCGTTGCGAGGGCTCCGCCGAGACTGTGTCCGCTGACCCAGAACGGGCGCGAGTTTTGGGCTAGGTGGGTTGCGATTGTCGCGTCGATGTCATTATCGATCGTGTCGAGGGCTTGAATGAATCCTTGGTGAGCTGTGCTGTAATCGAGAAAAGATTCTTGGATGATTTTGTTGTCAGTGACGTAGTCGCGTTGGTCTCCGGTTTCAGTTCCTCGGAATACGAGCACGAGCGTGTAGTCGCGAATTGCCAGAAGTGCGAAAGTTCCGTCCTTGTCGAAAAACCGGACGTCCTCGGAGTCCGATTCGATCAACTGGACTTTGGTGAATTCGGTTTCTTTGAAGTAGGATAGCAGGTTAGCCTGAGCTAGAAAAAGGGCGGTTTTGAGGTCGAAAGGATCTTCGGGAGCATTGTGGGTCAGCGAAGTCGCCTTAAATTAGGGAAAGGTTTTATTCGAGACGAATAGGGCCTCGTGGCTGAGTTCATTTTGAGCTCCGAGGGTGAGGGTAACGGCGTGAACGAGGAAAATGAGTGTAGCGATGCGATTCATAAGTGGGTGGATAATTGGGTTCTTAGCGTGTCTTCATGTTAGTGGCCAAGTTTAGAGATGACGGGAATCGATCATATTTATTAAGATTTCGATCAGTAATGGTAAGCGAATAATTGTTTCGCGATTTTGCGGCCAATATGTCACGAAACGCTTTTGACATAACGAGTCTATTTCGATGCAAAGGAAAGTGTATGAAATCCCCTTGAAAGTGGCGATTTCGGTTCTCGCTCTCCAAAAATACAACACATGAAATTGAACACTCTTATTTGTCTCTTAATCGTCTTGTTGGGCTCGGTCGCTATGTTTGCTGCGGATTTCGGTCCTGATTGGAAAGCCCTCGACTCGGCATCTACTGGCGAGTGGTGGAACAAGAAATACGAAGGACGGCAAGCATGGCTGGAAATGGTCAAAGTGCCGCGCGATGAAGTGATGGCGTTCGCTGTGTATACGGTGGATCGCGGGACGCTTAAGATGACGGCTCAGTTGTTTCCGTTACGGCCTGACGAGGCTCGATTGGCTCGCCTCGAACTAAAGGTCGGCGGTCAGTGGCAAGAGGTGGCAACGGCTCGGGTTTACGAGCTCGGTTGGTCGGCTCATTTCCGTTTGGAAGACTGGGATGAAAGTCAGAGCGTTCCTTATCGCGTGCGTCATGGAAAGGATGCGGTTTTCGAAGGATTGGTTCGTCGCAATCCTCATGACAAGAATGACATCGTTATCGGTTCGCTCTCTTGTAATTCGAATCAGGACCGAGGGGATCGCGATGCTATGGTTGCCAACTTGAAAAAGCAGGATCCTGATATGCTTTTTTTTGCGGGCGACCAAACTTACGATCACACCGAGCATACTGCGGGTTGGCTATTGTGGGGATTGCAGTTTCGCGAAATTATCAAAGATCGGCCTGTAGTGGCGATTCCTGACGATCACGATATAGGCCAAGGCAATCTTTGGGGCGAAGGCGGAGTGCGTGCCTTGATCAAAGCGGGCAACGATGGCGGTTATTATTATCCTGCGGATTACGTTCGAATGGTTGAGCGTTGCCAAACGTGGCATTTGCCGGACGCGTTTGACCCGGCTGCGATCGCCCAAGGTATTGGCGTTTATTATACAAGCTACAATGTGGGCGGAATCGACTTTGCGATCATTGAAGATCGTAAATTCAAGACGGGTCCTAATGGAGAGATTCCTAAAATGGGGCCGCGTCCGGATCATATCAACGAGCCTACTTACAAGCGCTCGGCGGTAGACGTGCCTGGTTTGAAACTTTTGGGGGATCGCCAGCTTTCGTTTCTCGAGAATTGGTCGGAAGACTGGTCTGGAGCGGATATGAAGTGCGTATTGTCTCAAACGAATTTTGCGGGGGCGGTACACTTGCACGGACGATTCGAAGATCGTTTGTTAGCGGATCTCGATAGCAATGGCTGGCCGCAGACGGGCCGCAACAATGCCCTGCGCAAAATGCGTAAGGCGATGGCGTTTCACTTAGCGGGCGATCAGCACCTTTCGGTAGTAACGCATCACGGGATCGAGAACTTCCGCGATGGACCGGTGACCTTCGTTAGTCCGGCTCTCATCAATAATTACTATTCGCGCTGGTGGTGGCCGGAAGGCGGCGAAGCTGGGGCGAATCCGATTGAAGACAGCCCATTGCCGTGGACAGGCGATTACCTTGATGGACTTGGAAACAAGATTACCATGATCGCTTATGCGAATCCAGATCCGGAATCGACTCGTCGCGGCAAACGCGATCCCAATGAAGACTGGGCGGACGGATACGGTCTGGTGCGTTTCGATAAAAAAGCTCAAACCGTTGTATTCGAATGTTGGTCACGGTTTGCCGATTTGAGCAAAGGCGATGCGGGACAGTATCCCGGCTGGCCGATGAAATTCAACATGAGCCAGAATGACGGTCGCGAGGCTGTCGCTTATCTTCCGGAGTTGTCATTCAAGGGAATTTCGAATCCAGTCGTTCAGGTTGTCAATGAAGCGACTGGCGAAGAACTTTATACGACTCGGGTGCAAGGTAAGAGTTACCGTCCTAAGGTGTATGCAAAGGGTAATTACACGATTCGCGTGGGAGAAGGACGTCCGATTTTGAAATCAGTGAGTGGCGTTCAGTCGGTTTCCGCTGGTAGTAAGAAGAAGCTGACGATATCGGTGAGATAGGAGTTTTCAAACCACGGAGGACACGAAGGAACGGAGATTGGATTGTCGATTGATTGTATGGGCATGGTGCAAGTGCCGGCTCTACATCTGATGGGAAGCTTTTCGTACTGTTTGATCGATCAATATGCGTGACAGCAAAATTCTCTTCTTGGTTCTCTTGCTCTTTCAGGTGTTTGCATTGCGGCGTCTGTCGCTGACAACGGATTAGAAGATCCTGGTAGGTTACTTGGTTGCCGTCTTGGTTTTGACCTATGCCCTTTATTCGTGGAAAAGCGGCGGTCGAAGTCTGGAGGTCGCTGTACGAGGGAAATGACTTTGCATTTTCTAGCGTGCATCGGCGGTTGGCCTGAGGCTTAGCTGGGGCAACGTAATTTGCGGCACAAGACCTTCAAGAGAACTTATCAAATTGTCTTTTGAGTTATTGTTATGGCCCATCAAGCAATAGCCTTCGTCATTCAGCTAGGTGGCGAGTGGCTTAGCACGTTCTATTTTCGCTTTTAGGGGAAAGCGTCTCGGTCCTATCGAGCACAGCTTATACAGACGACTGCATCGGGCATGGCTTCAAGTCGTTCGTAGGCGATTGGAGAAAGGCAATAGGCGCAGTTCCCGTAGCTCCCATTGTTGATTCGATCGAGGGCACTTTGGAGGTGTTCGAGTTCTTCGCGTTGGCGTCGCTGCTGGGCGAGTAGCATTTGCTGAGCCTGCATTGAATCAAGCCGAGAGAGTCGTCCAATGGCGACGTCGGGGGATACGGGTTGAGACTCGGGATCTTTCTGGGCGAGGAAGGTCTCGATTTCCTTAATACGCTCTTCGACAATTGTACGAATCTTGGCGAGTTGAGCGGGGGTCATGGTATTTAATGAAGCGCATATTGCCGGACGAGTGAAGCGCGAATGCTTGGCGGCGCGTTTGAATCGGGGTGCTCTTCGAAAACTGAATGATGCTTGATCGAGTCGTATTCTGCTTATGTTCGCAATGTTGCGCGATCGTTTTGATATTGAGCTGGCTTTCTCGGCGGATGTTTGGATTTGATTTGATATAGGAGACGAAATGACTGTTGGTTCTTGAATCATGAATTCGAAGCGTACTCCTTTCTTTCTATTTTCATTGATTGCTCTTCTCTCTTGTTTTGGTCAGCAGACGGAGCTTAATCGTCCCAACATCGTTTTCATCTTCGTGGACGATCAGGGTTATTATGACTTGGGATGTTATGGGGCGACGGAATTCAAGACGCCGAGAATCGATGCGATGGCAAAAGAGGGCGTGCGGTTTACGGACTACTACGCGGCGGCTCCGATTTGCAGTCCTTCGCGTGCGGGGTTGCTTACGGGAAGCTATCCCCGACGCGTAGGAATGGAAACGTGGGTGCATCGGGCAGATTCGCGTCGCGGCTTGCATCCGAGTGAATTGACTCTAGGGGAATTGTTTCAGAAAAACGGATACAACACGACGTGCATAGGGAAATGGCATTTAGGATTTCATCCGCAGTTTTTACCTGAACAGCAAGGATTCGATTTTTATTTCGGGTTGCTGCATAATTTGGATCCGGTTGAGATCGTTTACTTCGATAAAGTGGGCGGCGTTCCTTTGATACGCGGCGATAAGGTGGTGAAGCGTCCTGCGGATCCTGCAGAATTGACAAAGATTTATACGGATGAGGCGATCGCTTTTATGGAACGTCAAGGCGATGACCCGTTCTTTCTCTACCTTCCGCATACGATGTTGCATAATCCGCTGGGAGTGAGCGATCCGTTTAAGGGGTCGTCGGAGTTTGGCGAATACGGAGATGCTATTCAGGAGATGGACTTTCATGTGGGTCGTATATTCGATGCTTTGAAGCGGTTGGGCATCGAAGACAATACGATCGTGGTGTATGCGTCGGACAATGGTCGAGGACCCGGAAGGACGAAGAATCAACCGATTCAGGGACGGAAGCTGTCGACCTACGAGGGCGGGCTCCGTGTACCGGCGATCGTGTGGGGACCCGGTGCAGGAATCCGTTCGGGGTACGAGTCTTCCAAGGTCGTGGCTGCGATGGATTGGTATCCGACTTTGGCTTCTTTTGCGGGAATTCGCGTGCCGGAAGATCGGGTGATTGATGGACGGGATATTAGCCCTTTGTTGTCTGGGGAAACGGATTTTGTGCCTTCTCCGTCAGCTGGCTTATCGCTCAATGCGGACGTGCCGTTGCGGCGCTCCTGGGATCAGGCGGGCGAGTGGTCGGATTCATTTGATCGCGATGAGTATTTACAGGCGTTTTTCTATCACGGTAGCCATGGCGCCTTGGCGGCGGTCCGTTGGAACAAGTGGAAGCTTGTTTTGAACCCGACGCTGAAGCTGTATGATTTGGAAGCGGATCCGGGTGAATCGAAGGCGGTTCGCAATCAGGTGATTAATCGCAAACTTCGAGGTATGGCAATTACGTTTCAGGAAGAGATGAGCGCTGACGCGCGTCGAGCGGGAATTGTATCGAAGTAGAGCGGATGAAGCTTTGGGTCTCCTAAAAAGGCTTTTGACTGAGGCTGCGGCGTTGATAGGTAAAGGGGCATGAGAAGGGTACTAATTTTATCACTGTTGCTGCTAGTATCGTCAACCGCTTTGCTTAATGCCGGGCTGGACCCAAAGGTAGTGGCGGAATCCGAGAAGGCGAACGCGTTTTTCGAGCGAATCTACAATGAAAAAGTGGATCGCTTTCCGGAGTGGCAGACTTATCTCGGGATCAAAAAGGACTATGGGGAGTGGAATAACGATTCGGATGAGATCGAGCTGCGCGAATTGGAATTCACCAAAGAGAATGTGGAATGGCTGAAGTCGTCGATCGACTATGATCTTCTGGATCTTCAGACGAAGATTAGCTATCGCTTGGCTCTTCAGAACGCGGAGGATGCAATTAATCGTTTCAAGTATCGCCTTTATAACTACCCGGTGAACCAGATGTTTGGTCGCCACACCGACGTGGCCTCGTTTTTGATCAATATGCATCTAGTAACTGAAGCGAGCGATGCTGAGGCGTATGTTTCTCGATTGAATGGAGTTGGGCCAGTATTCGAGCAATTGCTGGAAAACTTGAAGTTGCGGGAAGAGCTGGGGGTCGTTCCGCCTAGGTTCGTATTTCCTATGGCGATAGAATCGTGTCGGAATATTATTTCCGGCGCGCCGTTCGACGAGTCGGGGGAGGACTCGGCTTTGTGGGAAGATTTTAGAAAAAAGCTTCAAGCTCTCGATATGGAGGAGCCACAGAAGGTGATGCTCCAAAAGAAAGCGAGCGAAGCGTTAGTCGATGTTGTAAAACCTGCTTATAATCGTTTGATCGCCTTTCTTGAGAAGCAGGAAGCCAAAGCGACGACGGAAGATGGCGTATGGAAATTCAAGGATGGAGCTGCTTTTTATGATCAGGCATTGCGGCTGACTACCACCACGAAACTTTCTTCGGATGAAATTCATCAAATAGGGCTGAAGGAAGTGGCCCGTATCCATAATGAGATGCGCGGGATTATGAAAACGGTTGAGTTCGGCGGTAACCTTCAGGCCTTTTTCGAGTTCATGCGAACCGATAAGCAATTCTATTATCCAAACGATGACGAGGGGAAGCAGGATTATCTGGATCGAGCAGTCGAAGTGATCGATGATATGAAGGGACGATTGGATCAGCTGTTTTTAACAAAGCCGAAGGCGGAGCTTACCGTGAAGCGGGTGGAAGCATTTCGCGAGAAGTCGGCAGGCACGGCGTTTTATCAGCGCCCCGCACCGGATGGAAGCCGACCGGGAATTTACTATGCGAATCTTTACAACACGGCGAACATGCCGAAGTACAAGTTGGAGGCATTGGCTTATCACGAGGGAATTCCGGGGCACCATATGCAATTGGCTTTGGCCCAGCAGTTGGAGGGGATTCCGAAATTCAGAAAGCTCGGCGGTTACACGGCGTACATCGAAGGGTGGGGGCTTTATTGCGAACAGATTCCTAAGGAAATGGGTTTGTACAAGGATCCGTATTCCGATTTCGGCAGGCTCAGTATGGAGTTATGGCGAGCGTGTCGCTTAGTTGTGGATACGGGTATTCATGCGAAGCGTTGGACGCGCGAGCAGGGGATCGCGTATTATCGTAATAATACTCCGGATACGGAACGCGATTGCATTCGAATGGTGGAGCGTCATATAGTAATGGCGTCGCAAGCAACGGCGTACAAGATAGGGATGCTTAAGATCCTAGAGTTGCGCGAGAAGGCGAAGAATGCATTGGGCAGCCGATTCGATATCCGCGTTTTCCATGATGTTATTCTGAGAGGCGGTCCTCTGCCATTGACGGTGTTAGAGCAAATGGTCGATGAGTACATCGAGTCGGAGTGACTTGTTTAATTGGTATGTGGTTGACCTTCGAACGGCGGTGAGGTGACGTCGAAGAGCAATCACGTCGCCTTGTGGCGTAGCTACGACGAGCCCTCGGCGTGGGATTGCTTTAGGTATGCGGTAGTCTATTTTGGAAGGCCTTGTTTCTTGTAGTGCTCAGCGAACCACGATTTGATGGGGCTTCTTGGACAGGAAGTTCTAGACGGAATCGTGCTAGAAGAGAGGCGTACGCGGGGTGCATCGTCTCAACTGATCGTCATTGTTTTCTTTGAGCCAGTCGATATCGGGGTAGCGCGGTAGTCCGTGAATCCGACGACCTATCTTAGGAGCGTCAGCCAAATCATCGCTTGGAATCTCCGGAACGATCACTTGATCGAGTAGATGCATGTCGAACCATTCTTGTGGGGCGTAGAATGGAACGTGCGGGCGATGAAAGCCGACTGCCATGAAAAAAGGGTTTATCGTGTTTTTTTGGATTTGCGGGATAATCCAATCGGCAGTTTGAAAGTCGGGCATTTGGTCTTTGCGGTCTGGAAAAGCTCCCCAATCGGTTTGGGTGCTGGTGAAGGGAAGTTCGTAGTTCGGCCGGTACTGAAAGCGAACGTCGTTTGGAGCTTTGGGTCCGTCGGTTTGGGGCCTGAGCTTCCCTCGGGGCCGTGGGCCTGGAAGGTGTCCTCAATTCGATAGCCGTGAGTGATCTTGCCGACGCCGAAAGTCGAATAGCCATTGGCGGCGAAGTATTGAGGCAAGAGCTGATTGTCGAAGTGGGTGGCGTCGTCGGCTAGGCTGTTGCCCGACGGCTGATTGTAGAGCCCTGTTTCATGCGGGTACCGCCCGGATAGAAAAGAGCCGCGACTGGGGCCGCAAATAGGAGCTTGGCAGTGAGCGTTGGTGAAGAGTGTTCCACGTTCGGCGAGACGATCGATATTGGGCGTCTTTGTCTGAGGATGCCCTTCCATCCAACCGATCCAGTCATTCAGATCGTCAATGGCGATGAAGAGCACATTGGGTTGGCTGGCGAAGCCGTTTATTGAAATTAGCAATGAGGCTGCGACGAGTAGCGGACGAATCACGGGAGTTCGATCGATTTTGGGATGATTAGAGTCGGTGTGTCAAAAAAGGGACGAAACGAAGACTTTGAGTTTTGGCTTGTATAGGTTTCTCGTTGATATACAATAAAATACGTTGGAGGCTTTTAGGGAGAGCTTCCAAGTTTGGTTTGTTCGCGAGAGCTATTTGAAGGCCATTCTAAAGCACGAGATCACATTTCCGGCGTTTGTACGAAAATTACTCTGGGATTAGTTTCAATGATTTATTGACATTGTGTGCAGTAAACAAAATTTTGTTCTGGTGTATCGGAAGTATTCTGATCTAGTAGTCGCTTCACTACTTTCAGGGTTTACTCTCGATTTGCTTCTTAGGATCGCAAACCCGCTCCGTTTTTTCAAGTCTACCAGATACAGAACCCCTTTAATACGCTCACATGTGAGCAAAACTCACCTAGAACCCACAAACAATGATGAAAATGAACATACTTAAGCTGGCGCTAGTCGGCATTTTAACTACGGGGCTGCTTGTGCACGCTCAGGATGACGGCGAAGATGAAGTCTTCGAATTGTCTCCATTTGCGGTAACCGCTGCCGATGATGTCGGCTATCGGGCTACAACAACTCTAGCTGGTTCGCGCGTTCGCTCGAATATCGGCGATCTTGGGGCATCTATTGCTGTTATCACAGAGGAGTTCATGGAAGACACCGGCGCTACCGACGGCGAGTCCTTGCTTTCGTTCGTAGGTAGTATGGAAGTCGGCGGCGTTCTCGGAAATTTTTCCAACAGCGATGGCGGTAATGGAACCGTCGAGTCTCGCGTCAACCCGCAGAGAGGCCAACGCGTACGCGGTTTGGTCAGTGCTAACTTGACTCGTGATTACTTCCAGACGGACATTCCTTTCGACTCCTACAATACGTCTCGCGTCACGATCAACCGTGGACCGAACTCGATTCTGTTTGGATTGGGATCTCCTGGTGGCGTGATCAACAATGGCTTAAAGCGAGCTTACATCGGTCAAGACACTAACGAGTTCTCGGTTCGTTTCGGGCACCGCGGATCGACTCGCGGCACTTTCGATATCGGTCGGACTGTAATTGATGATCGTCTTGCGATCCGAATTGCGGGCTTGATGGAAGAAACCAAGTACAAGCAGGATCCTGCCTTCACGGAAGATGAAAGATTCTATGCAGCCTGGGACTTGACGTTGTCTAAGAACGAAAACTCTAACTTCCTCGGTCGCACTTCGATGCGCGGAAGCTTCGAGACGGGCGAAATCAACTCTAATCCCCCAGACGTCATCCCCCCGTCGGACTTGTACTCCTCTTGGTGGAACGGCCTGGGAACGCAGGAAGACGTGAATCGCATCCTCAGCGTGCCAGGCACAGACCTCAATGATATAAATAACGGGGCTTTGACTCAGGCTCAAGTTCGCAGTGTCTTAGATTCCGGCATCGAAACGATTCCGGATGGCGTTCTCTCTGATACATATACTCGCGATGATTTCATCGCCACGGAAGGCCAATTCGTACCGCGTACGACAATCGACCGATTCAAGTGGGGCAACCCGAACAAAGACGATCCAACGATGGGTGGTCGCAATAGCCAGGTAAGTAGACATCCATACTTCCTATATCCAGCGATCAGCTTCAATTCCCATACTGCTCAAACTCCTGGCTGGGATGATCCGCTTTTGGCGAATGCTCTAGACGGTTACGGTATCCAAGGTATCATGGCTCGCTGGCGTCCCAGAGGTTTCAACACGCAGGATATGCAATGGACATCAGCGGCGACGGGCGGTACGGGCTTTACGCCAGCTTCTATCCGGAATCGTGATGTATTTGATTATCACAACAACCTTTGGATGGGGACAACCAACAACGTAAACACCGAATTCGACATGAACCAGGTGTTCTTCGTTCAAGAATTCTGGGATGGCAATGCGGGTCTCGAGGTCGCGATGGACTCGCAAACTCGCAGTCAATACGAATTCACTCCATTCGACACGGGCAATGATAAGGCAATCAATTTGGAAATCACGACGCATCAATCTCCCGGCGACAGTGACTTCGATAGTTTTGCCGATCGTTTGGCTAACGAAAACTTGGGTCGTCCTGTCGTCTTTTGGGGCGACAATTGGGAACGCTTTAGAACAAACGAGCAGGATACGGTTCGTGCCACAGCATTCGCATCATTGGACTTCGCCGATGTCATCAAAAATGATAGATGGGGGAAGATTCTCGGTAAGCACACCGTAACCGGTTTGTATGAGGAGCGCGAAAACGTCAACCTGACCCGTCAATATCGCGGTTCCTGGTGGGCGGACAATAGCAAACACCCGGGCGAAGCAGCAATCTCCAATGGTTTGAGCGACAACTTCCGCCGGATCGTAAAGACCCAGGTCTTCGTAGGACCGGATGCTCGCGGCTTTACCAGTGCGGACCAAGTGCGTATCGACGGGGGCATTACAACTCCGTTTCCGAAGGTCGGCGACGAATACGGCATCTGGTACTTCGACAATGCTGAGAAGACTGACAAGCAAGCGATTTGGCGTATTATTCAAAACGAGAATCCAGCGAACTACAGTAAGAGTGTTCTCGAGTCAGAAGCCTTCTCGCTTCAGAGTACTTTCCTAAATGGTAATATCGTTGCACTCTATGCTGAACGGTCGGATACGCAGGAATCATGGCTTGCACCTAATCCTGGCGGTTATGGTGCAGCTGGTCGTGATGGAGCTACAAGATTGGATTTACCCGGTACCAACGAAATAGACGGTACTTATAATACGGATCTGATGTACTTCGAAGACGCTCCTAGCGCCATTAATTCGGGCGATACCAGCACGAAGAGTTTGGTCGTGAAGTTTCCTGAAGAGCTTCTCTTCGAATTGCCTTTTGGCATGGATCTTCAAGCTCACTGGTATGAAGCGGACAGTTTCCAACCGGCGGGTGTTTCCGTGAATCTGCTTAACCAGCCGTTGGCTTCGCCATTGGGCACAACGAAAGAGCAGGGTATTCAGATGACCCTGTTTGAGGGCAAACTTTCGATTCGCTACAACGATTTCGAAACGGCACTCGCCAACGACCGGACAAACCTGGGTGGTGGATTAGGACAAGTAGCCGG
>JABITN010000192.1 GCA_018700525.1 Opitutales bacterium | reverse complement strand
CTGTTGGTCTGTCATTACGATAAGGATGTTCGGTTTGATAAGTATGAAGGTTGAGAAGTGGGCCCGTGCTTGGCTCGTTCGGCTACGCAGGGTTCGAGCATTGCTCGATAGGGATGAGGTATCAAAGTCGATTGCGGCGACTTTCTGAATTACAAAGATGTTATTAAAAAGATCGGAGTCGTCGGGCTATTTCTACACGGTTTTTCGGTATTGGGTGGGGGTTTGGCCAGAGAGTTTCTTGAAGGAGCGGTTGAATTGTGTGAGCGATTCGAAGCCGACTTCGTAGGCGATCTCGCTGATCCGTTTGTTGGGGTCGAGGAGTATGTACTTCGACTTCTCGATTCTTAATCGGGTGAGGTAGTCGACGAAGGTCATGCTGGTCGACTTTTTGAAGGCTTTGCAGAAGTAGCGGACGCTGGTATTTACGGCTTTGGCGGCTTCTCAGCGGATGCCTGCACGGATTGTCCGACTGTTTTGGCAAAGGTAGACAAAAATGGGTATTCAGCGATTGGGTCGAACTAGCGAAGCTTTGCGACAATGCCTGTCGACTTCTTTAGTTCGCCATTTGGACTATTTGGTTTCCCAATTAGAAGCTCGCGCATTTTTCAGTCCTGAATCGAGAGTGGCGAAGTGGATACTGGATGAGACTGGCGGAGCATTGGCTGATGGGTCTGCTTAGTTCGATATTTGTTGCCTGAAACGCTAGGTGGCAGACGAATTGGATATGGCTAGCGAAACGTTTTCGAGAAAACTGAGAAGCTTGCGCGAAAAGGTTTTTTTTAGGGTATCTAGATCGCGGATAGAAATTCTAGACTTTGAAAGACTGCAGGCCGTTTCGATTGAAGAACGGTAATATATTTCGGAAATTCGTGGGGGCTAAGATGTTTTCGCTCCGTCGCGGATAGAGACGGGAATGCGAACGCGTGCAATGAGGCCGGTTGGCGAGGCTGGGACCATGTCGAGGTGGCCGCCTTTGAGCGCGAGCTGGGTGCGGATCTGGAAGAGGCCGATCTTGTTGAGCGGAGCGTTGACGCTTTTGAGTTTATCGTCGAGGCCGACGCCGTCGTCTTCGACTTGAAGCACCCATTCGTCTTCATCTCTGAAGAGAGTAATTATGCATAGCTTTGCCCGTGAATGGCGCACGACATTGATTAGCAACTCTTTTAAGATGTCGAAGAGCATGTCCTTGCGCTGTTCGAGTTCGATTGATTGCTGATCGGCTACGGAGATGCTTGCTTCGAGATTGTGTTCCTTGCGGGTCATCGCGACCAGTCGTTTGGCAGCGCTGATGAATCCTTCTTTGGCGGGATTGGGGGGGCTGAAATCCGTTACGGGTTCTTGGGCGAAATCAAATGGAAGCGATTCTTGGGTCGTGTTGGCCACTTTCTGGCGGGCTACCGACTTCATCACTTCTTCGTAAGCGCTAAGCTTGTCTATGCTGAGAGCTTCGCTGGGCTCTTCGGGGCTAGGCTTTGGCGTTCCCTTTGGTTTTTCTAGCTCGAGAGGTTCTGGTTGTTCGACCTGCTCTACTGTCGTAGTTTTTTCGACGGCTTCTATTGGCTTGGCCAGTTCGGTTTCCTCTACGTTTTCAACCTTCTCATTTTCTTCGATCGGGTCGGGCGAAGGAGTTGATGAGGGTTCGAGGACCGGTGCAGCCTTTTCGGGGATGCTTTCAGGTGAGGCATTTTCAGCTTGTCCAAACTCAGATGCGAGCGCTTGGAGTGTTCGGTTGGCTTTTTGTATGGCTTCTTCCCGTTCCTGGAAGGCTTCTTGGACAGCTGTATTCGCTTCGGCTATTCGCTCGAAGAGTTCGTTCGTTTTGGAAGTCTGTCTAAAGAGGCCGATGATGGCTGCGTCGTCGTCTGGAGAAGGTTGCCAAACGCGGCCTAGCATTTCGAAGGATTTTAGAGGCATCGAATCACCATTGACGCGGAATTGGCATTTGACGATTTCGTTTGGGAGAGGGAGGCGTTCGATCGCTTCGGCAAACTGGGAGCGGTCGTCTGGATACACGCGGGCTACGATTTCGTCGAGTGGACGAGCAGTAGTTCCCGTTGGCGATTGGAGCATCACCTGGCCGATTTCATCGAGCTCGAAACGTCGTTGCTGCGGAAAGTATGTCCAGGAACCCATTTCGCCGATCTCGAGGGCCAAGTTCAAGCGGGTCTCAAGCAGGGAGCGCTCGGACGCAAGAGCGTGGCGAGCGAGAGTCGAACGAATGGTATGCTCGACTAGAGAAGGAGAAAGGTCCTCTTTGCAAAGTGTATCGTCGATGCCGACTGGGCGATTGTATTCCGGAATATTCAGGGTACGGCGCGAAACGAGTCCTACGATAGGGCTCTTGTATTCGGATTGACGAATCCGTTCGATAGCGTCGCTGGGTTCTTCGAGTTCTTCCAGGTCAAGGAAGAGCACATCGAAAGCGCAGGCCCGAAGCATGCTGCAACCTTGTTCGAGGGAAGTGCAGCGCTGAAGTTTGTATTCGTTCAATCGCGACCGCTTTAGGTCGGTTCGAAGAGTGGCTGCATCGTCTTCGTCGTTGACGATGGAGAGAAGGAAAAGCGTCCCGCGGATCCCATGGATCGCGGACTGACTGAGGTCGACGTTGTCTTTATGGCTTGGAGACTTGGTGCGAGGCATTCGGGAAACGCTAGCGGTGTAGGTGCATGCTTGCGATTTGGTGTTCACCCATAGGCTGAGCTCGATCCCGCATTTTGGAATCGCCCGACCTTAGGGTGGAGGGACTAGGCATGGGGAATTCGAAAAATGATTGAGCGATAAATTTTAAATAGAGGGGAAGGTCTACTGGGAGTTTAGTTTGGTATAGCATCGTCGATTTGGCTGACATTAAAAGGATCCCTAATTCCCCTGCTGAAAGTTTTCTGACGGTAAGTAGATAGAAGTACAAAAAGTTATTCACACGTTATTTACAGAGCAAGGTTCGATCTGTATTTAAACTGTTGGTTGTAGAGATTCTATGAATTGATGGGTATTTGAAGGAGTGATACAGCATAGAAATCAAATTACTTCGCTTTTCGGCGGAAATTAGCGGATCGGGTACTGAGAATGGCGTTTTTTGAGCGTTTTTTGTAAGAATATCGACATCTCGGGCTTCAAAGAGCGTCTGGAGCCGCTTGGATCCTCGAAAAGAGGGCCAAGAAGCAGGTTTTTTCCTAAATTTAAACCTACTTATTGACTGTGCAAAATCATCCTACTAGTCCTCGCGATAAATGTCATCAGATGTTTCTCCTTCCCCGCCTCGCTCCGAGGAACTTGTTCACGATGCAGTCATTCGACTTGCAGGTAATTCGCAAGACGGCATCCAGTCGATAGGCGGCTTTTTAGCTCGCTTGGCTGGCCGTAGCGCACAGGAGGTCATGACGTACATGACGATCCCGGCTACGATATCCGGCGGTCCGTCGATTTTCCAGGTCCGCATGGGGTCTGGCGAAGTGTTGTCTGCTGGAGACGAGGCGGATGTTTTGGTCGCTTTTTACCAGCACAGCTACGAGAATCACATAGATCAGCTGAAAGACGGTGGTATTCTCCTCTACGATTCGGACCATGTAGAGCCGAAAGAAGAGGATAAGAAGTATTTGAAGGTCGGCGTTTCGATTGCGGCTTTGACGGTCGAGGCTTTAGGCGGTTCAGCTCGAGAGAAGGGGAAGAATCTTTTCACGCTTGGCTTGCTTGCGCGAATCTTCCGATTGGATGTCGAAAAGCTTCGAGGGATTTTCAAGGACCGTTTCGGCGGCAAGTCTGAGGATATTTTGCGTAATGCTAATTTGGCATTCGATTCAGGTTATTCGTTCCCGATTGATAATGTTTTGGATCGCTACTACTCGTTCCAAGCTCCGGACGAATCGGGACCGCCTCAGGTTACGATGGACGGGAATACGGCCATCACGCTTGGTTTGCTTACGGGAGGCGTTCGTTACGGATCGGGCTACCCTATCACTCCTTGGTCGACGATCATGGAAATGCTGCGAGCTCAATTGCCGAAGTACGGCGGTCTTTTCGTTCAAGCGGAAGATGAGTTAGCGGCGGTGTCTATTGCTATTGGATTCGCCTACAGTGGACGTTTGGCGATCACAGGCAGTTCGGGTCCAGGGATTTCGCTGAAACAGGAAGCTCTTGGCTGGGCTACGATGGCGGAAATTCCATTGGTCGTGATCAATGTCCAGCGTGGCGGTCCGAGTACGGGTTTGCCGACTAACGTGGAGCAGAGTGATTTACTTCAGGCGATTTACGGCAGTCATGGCGATTGCCCTCGCGTGGTATTGGCTGCGCAAAATGTGAAAGACTGTTTTTATACGGCTTTGGAAGCGTGCAAAATCGCGCGCGAGTACAGCGTGCCGGTTTTCGTTTTGTCCGATATGGCCTTGGCTTCGCGTATCGAAGCGTTCGACGAGCCGGACTTGGAGGCATTGACGGTCGAGCCAACGCTCGACCTGGAAGATCGCCCTGAAGGCTACAAGCCTTATGATTTGAAGCGGATGACGCGCCACGCTCCTCCGGGAACATGGATCGAAGGCGGTAAATTTCCTCAAGTAACGGGCTTGGAGCACGACGAAACCGGGCATCCATCTGGAAACCCCGAGATGCATGTTAAGATGATGTCGAAGCGGCGGGACAAGATCAAGAAACTGGCTGATTCGTTTCCGCCGTCGAAGATATTCGGTGATCAGGAAGGGGAGACGCTGGTTGTTGGCTGGGGTTCTACTTGGGGACCAATTCGTGAAACGGTTATTCGGGAGCGCAGCAATGGCAAGGCGATGGGGCATTTACAGATTCGGCACGTAAATCCGTTGCCGAATGATTTGGAAGCAATATTCAAACGCTACGAAAACGTTGTGGTGGTTGAAATGAACGACGAAGGGCTTTATGGTTATGGTCAACTGGCGACGCTATTGCGTGCTCAGACATGTAATCCAGCCATTCGCAGCCTGACGAAAACCGATGGACTCACCTTCAAAATTCGTGAGATTATGAAGGGCGTTCAGGAGCAGACCGAGCAAGCGTAGCCAAAACAGCAATCGAAACCTTTAAACCTTTTCAGGAATTTTAAAATGAGCGCACCTTCTGCCCCCAAAAAAATCGAACGCGGAACGATCACCAAAAAGGGGATCGCCGCTGATCATCCTACCTGGTGTCCTGGTTGCGGCGATTTCGCTGTATTAGCCGCCTTTTTCAAGACACTCGAGAAACTACAGTTTCCCCAGGAGAAGATAGTGACTCTAGCGGGCATCGGTTGCTCGTCGCGGTTTCCGTATTTCGTGAATACGCACGGGGGGCATTTCATCCACGGACGCTCGCTTCCATTCGCTACGGGAGTGAGCCTCGGCCGCGACGATTTGCACGTGTTCGTGTTTGGTGGCGATGGCGATGGGTTCTCAATTGGAGGCAATCATTTGGATCACGCTGGCCGTAAGAATATTCGGCTGACATATGTGATTATGGATAACTTCGTTTATGGATTAACGAAGATGCAGACTTCGCCGACTTCGCCTCAGGGCTTTAAGTCGAAGACGGATCCGATGGGGGCGATTGACCGGCCGACAAATCCGATGCGCAAGCTTCTTTCTAGTGGAGCTACGTTCGTGGGGCGTACCCACGCCACGCAGATCAAGCATATGATGGCGATGTACGAGCGGGCCATCAATCACGATGGTTTCTCGGTTGTCGAATGTTTGAGCGAGTGTGTCGAGTTTTACAAAGGGGCTTTCGATGCCGCTATTCCACGTAAAGGCGGGGCCTTTGAGGTTATCGACGAAGAGGAGCACGACGTGACGAATATGGCATCAGCTCTGGCTTTGGCGGAAGAGGAATGGCCCGGTAAATTCGGAGTCTACTATCAAAAGAAGGAGCCGACCAAGAACGAGCTCGAGCAAGCGAATATCGAAAAGGCACGTATTAAGTCCAAAGGAGCTAGCGACCTGGATTTGCTCAAGGCGACTTTCGCCGCGATGAAGTAGTTGTTTGGATACAGGGGGGCTACGTTTCCTTCCACGCCGATAAATTTTAAATGAGAGCCCGACTTCGGAATGGAGTTGGGCTTTTTGTAATTTAACCGACCAACGAGTAATATTACACGAGCACGGTAGGCCTTCGAGATCGACGCTTCGCTGGTGTTCGAAAGAAGTAGAATTGTCTAAGATTTAATCGGCTTGGAGAAAGTTGGGCTTTACGCCAAACAACATTAATCCTTGAAAGCATAAGGGTATCCGATGTGAAAGCTTGAGAGAGTATGCGTACTGGATACGTGTTTATGTACTACGAAGGCGGGCTCAATCGAGCGGACCTTCTTCTTTAATAATAGGAATCGTGAAAGTAAATGCGGAAATGCCTGCATCAGTACTTTCGTTTACTTCGATTTCACAAGGTGGATATTCGATGGAATTGGTTTTGAGAAAAAGGTAAATCGTTCCCGAGTATGGGCAAGGGGATTGGCTTAGGCTCGGTCCGGGATGATCGGCGATCATTTTGTTAATTTCTGCCTAGGCTTCGCTCACAGGTTCAGCTTGTGTTTCTCAAGAGCACTAGCGAAGGAAATCGGTTTTTAGCTCATGCGCTTTTTGGGAGTGACTGTTCGGGTTACGTATCCACAATCAAGTTACTAGAGTCGAAGGCGAAGCTGGGTAGGTTCTTGGCAGCCCTGAATACTCCTGAAAGATCAATTGGATACTAGGTTGTTAGGTCTAGGTTCGAAAGGAATTTGATTTCTCCTCAGGCTATGTAAGAAGATTCCTGGAGAATCTTGCGCGTTTCGTTTTCGAAAATGGTACGGTCGAGGTAATTGAAGACGTGGCAGTGGTTCATGGTAGGAGTAAAGTAATCCTAAATGGCCTTGGCTTAGTTGATCGGGATTAGGGTTAGGACTGTTTCGCGAATTTCGCCATAGCCGAATAGGATAACTGCTAATTTCCTAATAATAGAGTATTGTAGATGTTCTGGAGAAAGGATAAAGTGGGTAGCTTTTGAATCTTATGGAGAAAGCGGGAATTCTTGCTACGGTGCATCCTTTTCGTAAGATTTAATGTGGATAAGGTGCCGCCCGTATACGAGCGGAGAATAATACAATGGCCCGCTTCATTTACCGTTTTCGTTTCTACTTCCTCGCTCTAGGGATCGCGGGGATTTGTCCAGTTTGGGCCCGGGAGTTGGGTTCTTCTGAAAGTCTGGAAGAGATGTCGGAGAGGTTGGAAACGGAAACGGATCCGGAGAGAGCTTCGTCGAAAAAACGGCGGCGGAGTAGGTCTCCCATGGAAGATATGATGCCTATCGATCGGTTGAGGGCTCAGCGGCAGATGGGGGATATCGATCTCTATTTTAAAGATGGCGTAGCTTATCGCGATAGTTTGGGGTTTAAATCGGGGGTGATTCAACTGTATCCACCCTTTTACGAAGGATGGGCGAATGGCCGAAAGGTGAAGGGGCTCTACGAAGATTTCGTTAAGGATGGCGAGCCGGGTTTTACGCTTTCCAGCGTGATATACAATGAGCGCTACTATAGGGAGACGGGCAAAGAGTTCGTAAATTACTTCATCCTTTATTGGGTGCCGGAGCAGTATGCTTTTACACTTTTTCAGCCGAATAGTTTCGGGCCCGTGAAGGACCGCGTCAGAGAGGCTATCGTCAAAGCTCGCAAGAACTATGCGCGGCGCGATCAGTTCGATACATTTCAGGATTACGTGGCGTTTAAATTCGGGCGGGACGATGAGATCGAGAATTTCGTCGATGGATTTTGGATCGAGGCGAATGAAGGCGATTACCATTTGACTTATTTCTACACTTCCGAGTTTTTGGTGGAGAGGAAGCGGCAGGCGTTTGTAAGGCCCTTGATTGCCACGACGTCCTTTATTCTCGTGCGCGGCAAGTTGTTGAAAGTCGATATTGTTAAAGCTTATGATTCACCGGAAGATATCCCGCGTCTGCTCGAATTTACGGAAGGCGTGCGCGATGATATGAAAACCGTTAATCGCCACGGCGAATCGAATCGGTAAGGTACGCTTCGTTGCGGGCTTTTAAATGGGTCGAGATTCTTAGGGATTGATTTTGCGCGAGAGTGGAATTGAGTTGGCTCATTCATGAGCTTCAATCGCTACGAGCAGCTTTTATACGATTACATCGATCGCAATGATGAGGAGAAACGCTTTTGGGAGGGGCGCGTTGTCGAAATAGGCCGCCAAGGGGGTCGACTCGAGGGGCTCGTTTTGGGGCTGAACGATCAGCTTTGGGATTATTTTGAGGAACGTGCTCGATTCGATCCGGTGTTGCGAGATTTAAGATTTCACGATGGGGAGCCAAAGATTAGCATGCTTAATCTGTCGGAATATCTCCTGAGAATGTGGGGGCGGTTGCCGAAGAAAAAGGCCCGACGTCGATCGGGTGGATGAGGAATAACCGGCCAAGGGATCAGTTTACTGTTTTGCCGCGTTCTTACGTTTCGTCTCGAGCTTTTTATCGCGCCATGCGAGCCGTTCGACTTCTGTCATGCCGATGTGCTTGCGATCGAGTTTTTGGCTGATCTCGACTTGCTTTTGGCGTTGCGCGGCTCGCTCGCGTTGCTCTTCGGAAAGCGAATCGTGACAGTGCGGGCAGCTGATGCCTTCCTGGTAATGGGGGGAGCGTTTGTCTTCGTCGGTGATGGCGTGGCGGCAGGCGTGGCACATTTCGTAGTCGCCGGGCTCGAGCTGATGGTCGACGGTTACTCTATTGTCGAAGACGAAACAATCGCCATTCCAGAGACTTTTGCCGGCATCGACTTTTTCGAGATAGTTGAGGATGCCGCCATCGAGGTGATAGACTTTTTTGAAACCTTGTTTGAGTAAGAGAGAAGTTGATTTCTCGCAGCGGATTCCCCCCGTGCAAAACATGGCAACGGGTTGGTCTTTTTTGTCGACCAATTCTTTTGCGACGTATTCCGGAAATTCGCGAAAGCTTTTGGTGTTGGGGTTGAGGGCACCCTCAAAGGAACCGATCTCGTATTCGTAGTCGTTGCGGGTGTCGACGAGGATGACGTTGGGATCCGAGATGAGGGCGTTCCAATCTTCCGGGGCGACGTATTCGCCGACTTGGTCATTTGGATTAACTTCCGGCATCCCGAGGCGCACGATCTCTTTCTTGAGACGAACTTTCATCCGATAGAACGGGATTTCATCGGCTTGAGAACGTTTAACGGTGAGCGGACCGATCACGGGATCGGATTGAAGGAAGTCGAGGACTGCTTCGATACCTTTCTCGGTGCCTGCAATAGTCGAATTGAGGCCTTCGGCGGCGAGCAGGATTGTGCCTTTGACTCCATTGGCTTCGCATACTTCCAGCAATGGTTGGCGCCGCCGTTCGAAGTCTGGCAGTGGAACGAATTTGTAGTAGGCAACGATGGTAATTGCTTCCGAACTCATGAAGAGAGGGTTTTGCAAAGGTAAGCTGGGAGGACAAGAAAAGAACGTTCGATAGGCTTAATATACGTGGGAAGGAGGGATTGACCTTGGAGTCGTGATGCGTCAATGAAGCCGCAATGAGCGAATTATCGAGTAAAGAAAAGGCGGTGCTAAGGAATACTGCGCAGCGTTTGAAGCCTGCAATATTGGTAGGGAAAAAAGGAATTACGCGCCCATTGCTCGATGAAATGGATAAGGCTTTAGTGGCGGATAATCTCGTCAAGGTCGCGTTTAAAGCCGACCGGGAAGGGATCGCTGCCTTGGTTGAGGAGCTCGTGGCTAAAACCCATTCGCAATGCGTTGGCGGCGTTGGCAAGCGCCGGATTTTCTACAAGGATAGTCCGGACGAAGTTTGAGTGGAGTTGACCTGCTAGAGGACTTCCAAGGCCATTAGCGTTTTATCGTCTTGAAATTCGTCTCCGTGCGAGTGTTGAGCCACGACGGCGAGGGCTTTGTTTGGAACGGCGTCTAGGCCGTCGTTCCAGATTTCAGGGAGACGTTTCGAGAATCCTTCGATGCCGAGCATTTCGCCAGCCTCGTTTTCCGTTTCATAGATCCCATCGGTAATGAATAACACGCGATCTCCTGCACTGAGATTCACTATACGTTCTTCATAAATATTGGTTGGATTGATTCCGAGGGGAATTCCCTCAGCGGTGAGTTCCTCTTGTGCCCCGTCGGCTTTAGTCAGAAAAGCGGGGCAGTGTCCGGCGCTGGAAAGCTTGAGGGTCTTCTTTTCGTAGGAAAAGTAAGCTGCCTGAGCGGTGATGAACATATTGAGGTGGCCTAGTTCTTCGTGAAATTGCTCGTCGATTTTCGAAAGAAGCCACCCGGGCGTTTCCGCTAGATTTAGGCGCGAACGAATGGCTGTTCTGAAAATCGTGGCGAGCAAGGCAGCGGGAACGCCTTTACCCATTACGTCCGCGATGATGAGAAGCAGGCCTTGGTCCCGAATCTCGATAGCGTCTATGTAGTCGCCGCCGACTGCCAGAGCCGTTACGCATTTCCCGGTGAGGCGACAGTGTTCGTTATCGGGAAATTTAGAGGGAAGGAGAGAGCGTTGGATCTCCGAGGCCACTTCTAGTTGCGTTTCCGTTCGTTCGTGTTCTTTGCGCTGATTGTAGGTCGCCGCGTTTGCGAAGGCTATTGCAGCGAACTGGGCAAGGACTTGGATGAGGTCTGCAGTGTGGGATTCTATATTGGCAGAATCTTTCTGCGAATATCGAATAGCGATTACGCCTAGGCTTTCGCTTTGATAGACGATCGGTTCTAGGTACGCGAATTCGAATGTCGAATACATGCAATTTTTATTGAGAAGCGTTGAACAGTCGGAAATAATGTGACTGCACTGTTCTTTTAAAACGGCTGCAAAAGGGTTCTTGCCCTGAGGGTCGATGATTCGCTTAGATAGTCCGAATGTGTCGGGTCCATCCGAATAGTAGTTTCTAAGTTTGTTCTCTTCTAGCATCCAAATCTCAACTTGAGGTAGATCGGCGGCAGTTCGGATTCGTTCGATGCCTTTGGAGATGAAGTCGTTGGGAAAGGGAATTGTCGCAAGATCGGTGGCTAATCCTTGGATGACGATTGTATGGGCGTAGCTGCGGTTCAGATTCCCGACTGTCGATTGGAGCGATGCGTATGTTTCTTGAAGCTTTTCGACTGCACTATAGGGATGATGAAGTTGTTTTTTTAATACGAATTTATGCCCGTATTGAGTACTATGGTGATCGGTTTGATCGAATACTGAATCGACTATGAAGCATCCGCGTCCGGATTCGTCGAGCGGGTTCTCCGGAAGGCTTGTATCTTCGTTGGTTGCAGGCCAGTTGCCAGGGTCTTCTATTTCGATTGTCAGCCATTCGGCTTCCCATTTCCAGAGGATGCGAACGATCAGCGATTCGTTTTCGTTGCAGCCATGCTCGATCGCGTTGTTGAGCGCTTCGCAGAATGCCAATTCGATTGTCGGCCAAAGGCTCGCGTCTATTAGTCGTCGCTCGCAGAAGTCCCGGAGCGAGTTTGCCGCCTCCGCGACATGGCACAGCGATCCAGGGACTTGGCAGTGGGAAACAACTTCGTGTTTTAGTTCGCTCATTTCAAATTAGGCCTTCATGAAAGCGAGCTTCCAGAAATTTCCTCGGATGAGCTTTCGGATGTTTTTGTCACCGCTCAAAGCTTGATAGGACGCATGTATCCATTCATTGGGCTCGTAGGCGTTATGGCAGTTGTGAAGGTCTGAAAGCGATAGGACTCCGGGGCGAGCCTCCTTCAGACGCTGATCGAGCTCCCGATCATCGTTGATGTTCCATTCTAATGGGCGAGGGAGGATCCCGATTAGGCGCATTCTGCCTTTGAAGACTTCCCTTAGCCAATGCCAGCGGCGAGCTAGGAGACAGCCGTTCTCTCCGGTTTTTAGCTCGAGCGCTCCGCCGGAGCCGTCGTGAGCCTCGATGATAGTCCAGTCGATATGGGAAAGAGCGACAATGGGCGAGGCGAGGACGAATAGCGAAATCGCCAATAAACGTTCGCTGATCGATGTTTTGCATATGCGTTGGCCTAGGTTACTCAGGATGAAGGCGTCGGTGATCGGTACGCGGCAGCCATGTTTGGCGTCGAGGAGTAGTCCCCCTTCGACAGCGACTTGATGAAGGGAGGTGTTCCGTCCGACCATAGTTCCGGGAAGCACGATAGAGTTACGGACGCTGGCATTCTCATCGATAATCGTATTGGCGCCAATGCAGGCGAAGGGGCCTATTTCGGCGAAGGCGCCGATATCGGATTTCCCTTGTATCCAGTAGGGCGCGACTAGTTTCGCACTTGGGTGAATCCGTACTTGAGAGCCGACCCAGCCACGTTCGGTGAGTGGCGTTTCAACGCGGAGTTTGTATAGGTCTATTTGTTCGAGCCATCTTTGATTCAGACTGAGCCAGTGCCGTAGTAAATCGGCACTGGACGCTATTGGTTCGTCTATCGTATTGTCGTGTGGAAGGCCGATTAGTGGGATGGCATCATCGGGAGCTTTGTCGTCGGTAGATATGGGAGTGACTTTTATCTTCCGGGACCAGTAGGCCCCGCTATTTAGGTAGTGTCTAACGGCTGTGGGTCGGTCGGAAATGAAAATTTCTATATCGTCGATCGCTTCGTCGACAGCTCGGTCCATCCAATGGGCGAGGAGGGGTTGGTTGCCTACTGGCCAGAGACAAAACGGATCTGTGTTCTGCCAGAGTTCGTCGAGAGAACACCAATCGGGTACTAGAAGCTTCCACTTTTTCTTCATTCGTAGTCTCTGTTTAATAGGCCCCTTTGCCGAGCAAAACGGCGGGAACGGTGAGAAGGAGTAGTTTGATATCGAGCCAGATATTATTGGAGCGGATGTATTCGACATCCAAGCGCACTTGATTTTCGAAGTTCAAATCCGTTCGACCTCCTATTTGCCAGAAGCAGGTCAATCCTGGTTTCGCGAGCAGGCGTTGACGCTCCTCGACAGTATAGCCGACCACTTCTGCCGTCACTACGGGGCGGGGGCCTACGATGGACATGTCGCCTATGAATACATTCCAAAATTGGGGCAGCTCGTCGATGGAGTATTTGCGGATGAAGTTTCCGACTCGGGTAACGCGTGGATCGCCGGCAAGTTTCATTTCGACTGTATCTTGGACTTGTTGCAGTTCGATCATGTGTTGAGCCACTTTTTCAGCATCGCTGACCATAGAGCGGAATTTCCAAATGAGGAAGGAGTTTCCTTTAAGGCCGACGCGCTTTTGAGTGAAGAAGACGGGACCGGGATCCTCGAATTTGATGCATGCTGCGGTTATAGCGAGAATCGGAGATAGGACGATTAAGGCACACGTAGAGCCAAAGATATCAAAGAGGCGTTTTAGGCCGATTGTCGTTCCGGTGACCGCGTTCCAAGTAGATCGCTTGAAACGTGAACGTAGGGTTAGGCTTGCTCTCCCGGATGGGGTGGCAGCTCTCGCCCAGTAGTCTGCGAGTTCGGTGTTCGATTCATTGGATTGGGTTTCCATGGTTGGCTAAATGACTTCGTAAATCGGCAAAAAAAACGTTTTCAAAAGCCTTATTTCTCAAGGGATTCCATACGATGTCAGCGTGATTGGCGCTGGGAGCGACGAATTGGTCGAACATAGGGGTCGCTTGTTCGTGCCAGCTTTGCGTTATTTGGCTACTCGTATAGCCACGGTGTTGGGCGTCGCGAAGAAGGCGCCGGTCGAACCTCACTTGCGGATCGGCATCGATAAAAAGTTTTCTGTCAAAGACTTCTCGTAATTCGGCGTGGTGGAGTGTGAAGAGACCCTCCACGATGATAAGAGACGCTGGATCGAGCGGATGAGCGTTTTCGATGCGTTGATGATTTACATATCTATATCCGGGGGCACAGACGGAATTACCGTTTCTTAGCGTTTTGAGTTGTTCGAGAAGAAGGGAAAATTCAATTGATTCGGGGTGATCGAAATTGAATGCATTCGCCTTTTCGGGTGCCAAACTCGACAGATCGCGGTAGTACCAATCCTGTTCGATCAAAGTGGATTCGGTTGGAAAGGCGTCACGTAGTTTTTGGGCGAACCATGATTTTCCGGAGCCGCTGCCTCCGGCGATTCCTATTATCAATGAAGGTGCAGGCACGAGATTTTTGTATAGAAATTGTCGGCTTCTGTTCAAGGCTTAAGCGGGGATGTCGTTTTAAAATAGAATGGTCGTGCCTTTAGGAGAATAGGGGCCCGAGTGCTGATTCTATTTCCCACTGCTATGAATTGTTTAATTGAAGGTAAAATCGATAGAGACATCCTGCGTGTCGAGCTTGGCGTGAATCGCTTGGACGCGTCGGCGTCTCGCGATTTCAAGAAAGAGGTGGATACCATTTGGTCCACTGATGTGACGAGCGTGGAGATGGATTTCAATCAGGTTGATTTTATCGATAGTTCGGGAGTCGGGGCTTTGTTGGGTTTGTATAAGCGTCTTCCAGGGAAAGAGGGGGTAATGCGCCTAACGAATGTTAAGGCGCCAGTCCAGTCAGTCATTGAATTGTTGCGGTTGCATCGAATTTTCGAGATTCAAAACTAACATTCGATATTGTTTGTTTTACGCGAATAACCTCGACGGAAGGGAAAATGGCTCGCGAAGCATATTTTTTCAGATGAGACCGAAATGTGCCGTTAAAGATAAATATTACAGTCGCAGTCTCTATTCATAAATTACCGAAAAACATAGCATCGCGAGCTTTTCTATTGGCTTATTCTGCCGATATTTGGAGCTAGCTAGTCATTTTTTATCGTGCTGTATGATGCCTCCCACAGATCCATTCGAAAACGCTTTCTTAAAATCCCCCTTCGCTCAAATCGTAGCTAGTAGGGGTCGAATCCGTGTTGCGAATCGAGCGGCGAGTAAGTTGCTCGTGCAATCTTCGGATGCAGCATCGATTGCGGATACGCCGTTGGAGGCTTACTTCGAGAATCTATCGAAAACAATCAAGCCGAGTCGTGAATCGATCGAGTTGGCGCTCAGCTCGCCCTCAGAAAAAGGACCAGTCGTGCTTCGGGCGAGCATAACACGTCTGAGCGATATCGACAATTTATGGTTGATCGAGCCGGTGGTCGAAGAAACGAACGATTTGATTTCGGAGACTACATTGTCGGAAGCATTGGATCGTTCGACAGATGGGATTGTCATTCTAAATAAAAAGTTTGACGGCACGGATTTTCAGGTTCAATTCGCGAATCGGGCTGCCTACGAAATTTTGGTTTTGGCAGATCGTATCGAAGGCGAATCGCTTAGAAGCATTTGCCCTTCGTACGATGCTTTGGGAATCGATGCTCTTGTCGCTGAGAGCGAGGCTTCAGAGGGAAAAACGTCTCGACGAGAGATCGTGATTGATCTCGAGAATCAGACGAAGAGCGTTATTCTTGCGGTAAAAAGTACGGGCGAGGGCGATTATACGTTGAGTATTGTCGATGTGACAGAGGCTCGCCAGGTAGAGCGTCAATTGGAGACAAGCCCGCACGAGCTAGAGCGTTTGAGCGTTCAGGTGCCGGGGGTCTATTTCCATTTAAAGGTTAACAGTGGCGGCGATCCTTCGTTTCCGTTCATCAGCGAAAAGATTGTAGAGCTACTAGGAGTGGAAGCTCGAGACGTCATGAAAGATGCGTCAATAGCGATGGGAGCGGTCTACATTGAAGATTTGGAACGTGTGTATGAAAGCTTGGCGGTTTCTTCGAAAAACTTGAACCCATTGTATTTGGAATATCGCGTTAAAGGACCAAATGGTCGCAAAAAATGGGTATCGACGAAGGCGGTTCCGGAGAAGCTACCAGACGATACGGTTATCTGGTATGGGATTTTCGAGGACGTAACTTTACGCAAGGAATCGGAGGAGCGGCTTCGGATGGTTTCTGCGGCGGTGGAGGCCTCGAGTGACTTCATTTTGATGATGAATGTCGAAGGCGAAGGGGTTTATCACAATCACTCTTTTGGAAGTATTCTCGGGTATAATTCTACTGATCAGCTTAATAATTCTGGAGGGGCTACCGCTTTGTTTAATGATCGTGGTTTGTTCGAGAAAATAGTTCAGGAGACTCAGGAATACGGACACTGGCAGGGCGACGTTCAAATGGTAGCTGAGTCCGGTCGCGTGTTAGACGTATATTTCCGAACTGTTTCGGTAAGAGATGAGAAAGGCCGCATTACGGCCCTCGTTGCGACCGGTACAGACGTGACGCACAACAAGCGTCGGCAAAACCTTCTCAAGCGTTATAATTCCGTGTTGAAGGCGCAGTCGGAAGCTTCGACTGACGGAATTCTCGTTGTGAATGAACGCGGTATCGTATCGAATTACAATAAGCGTTTCCATGAAATTTGGGCATTGTCTCCTAGCGTTATGGACGCCGGAGATCCGACGAAAATTTGGCAAGTAGCTTCGAAATTACTACCCGATTCGGAAGCGTTTTATCAAACCGCTTTGACCACTTCTGAAAGCGAAACGGAAACGATCAAGGACGTGTTGGAGTTCACTGACGGACGGATCTTCGAACAAGCGTCTTTCCCTATCTGTTCACCGCTTGGCGAATCTTATGGGCGGGTTTGGTTTTTTCACGAAATTACCGAGCAAAGACGTTCGGAAGAGCAGCTTCGCGCTGCTATGCGCGAAGCCGAAGAAGCGAACAAAGCAAAGAGTTATTTCCTCGCCAATATGAGTCATGAAATCCGTACGCCAATGAACGGCATCATCGGAATGACTGGATTGGTGAGTGATACGGAGCTGAATCACGAGCAACGAGAATGTGTCGATACGATACGAGCTAGTAGCGAATCCTTGCTTGTTGTCATAAATGACATTTTGGACTTTTCGAAAATAGAATCGGGCAAGTTAGAGCTGGAGAATATCATGTTCGACTTGCGTGATTGCGTGGAGGAAGCGGTTGATACGCTTGCGTTGCAGGCAACGGAAAAGGGCTTGGATATTGCATACATGATAGACAATGCGGTTGGTTCAATGCTTTTAGGCGACCCTACACGTTTGCGTCAGGTTATAGTGAATTTGATTAGCAATGCCGTTAAGTTTACCGCAAAGGGAGGGGTTGCTGTTCAGGTTTCTTCGTGTCAGGAAAATGGTGATAATATAATGTTGCAGATTTCCATTAGAGACACGGGAATCGGTATTCCGAAGGATCGGTTGAATTCATTGTTTGAATCGTTTAGCCAAGTTGACGCATCAACTACTCGCAATTATGGTGGTACTGGGTTGGGATTGTCTATCAGTAAGAATCTATCTGAACTCATGGGAGGTTCCATGTGGGTGGAAAGCGAATTGGGTGAAGGGTCGGTATTTCACTTTACATGCAAGCTTCGGGAAGCGGCTTTCAATTCGGATTCCCTTGATAAAGTTCGCTTAGATGTGCTCGAAGGGGGAAAGGCTGCAGTTATAGAGCACAATGATTTTAGCCGAGCTTCGCTCGTCAATCAATCCGAGAGCTTGGGGATGAAGACCGCTGGATTCAAATCGATTGTTGAATTTGAAAGCAACACCAGCGAAGTTTCCGATTCATCCGTGGTTTTCGTGGAGCAAGGATTAGATGGTATGCAGCCTGATGAATTGGTGGATCGCGTCCGCAAGATTTGCGGCGATGTCAAAAAGCCGGTCGTCATATGCGGTCCACTTGGGTCGGTACATTCAAGTAGCGGTTCTTCCGATCATGTCTTCTCTCTGTTGAAACCCTTTAAGTTGGCTAATACGAAACGATACTTATTGGAAGCCTTGGGACAGAATACGCAGAAGGTAAAGAAGGCCGCCACGAATAAAGTGAAGCCGGGAGAAAGTATGCCAATGTCTATTCTTCTCGCGGAAGACAATGTCGTCAATCAGAAGGTAGCGACGCGTTTGTTTTCAAAAATTGGATACAAAATTGAAGTGGCGAATAATGGCTTAGAAGCTCTTAAATCTCTCGAACAAAATGAATACGATTTAGTGTTCATGGATATTCAAATGCCAGAGATGGATGGTTTGGAGGCAACGCGCCAGATTATTGAAAGATGGGGCGAAGATCGTCCGCGTATCATCGCTCTAACGGCTAATGCGATGCGAGAAGATAGGGAGAATTGTTTTGGCGCTGGGATGGACGAATATCTGACGAAGCCTTTCAAGCCGTCCCAATTACTCGATGCTATTTCTGATACGTATCAGAAAATGAATTTGGCGAACTAGTCCCATTGGTCGTTGGCTTGATGATGTTTGCTCTGTTCCCGGATAATATAGATCCAGGTTTCATCTTGTATTTGACTTGCGAATGCGAATGCGTTCGGTTTGATCAGAAGCGACTTGCCTGTTATGGATCCATCGAATTTACATGAGAATTCCAGTAATCGGAGTCACGAGAAGGAGGCGTTGAAGAGCTTTTTGAGATCGTCATGTCGCTTGGCGCTTCCTGTCTCATCGTCGCCGAGATTATCGGTCGTGATTGTCTCATGGAATTCGGCGGGATTGCTCTGGAATAATTTGAAGGCACTTGAGGCATGTGTTGATTGCGAATGGGAGGTAATCGTAGTCTTTGAACGAAAAGATGACGAAATTGGTGCTTTGCTTTCGCTAGTGGATGGTATCGAGGTTGTTGAAGTAGGAAAGAATTCGAATTTCGCAAGGCTTTGCAACGAAGGTGCCCGTAGGGTTCGCTCCGAAAATATTCTTTTTTTGAAGGAAGACGTTCGCGTATCTAGTGGTTCTCTTCGATCGACTTTGGAATGTCTTTCGGCGAGCGATTCGGTCGGTGCGGTAGGAGGATTGCTGTTGGATTCAGAGGGGTTCGCTCTCGAAGCAGGGTCGCTTTTGTTTTCCGATGGAACATGTCAGGGCGTTGGTCGAGGTTGGAATCCGGATGACTATCGATTGCAGTATAGACGAGCTGTTGGCTTTTGTTCGGGCGCGTACTTAGCGTTTCGAAGGAAAGTCTTTGATTCGATTGGCGGATTCGATGAGTCGTATCCGGATGAGTATTACGAAGATGTCGATGCGTGCATGCGTCTGGAGGAAAAAGGTTTTTCGGTTGTGTATGATCCTAAAAGCGTGGCAATTCGCGAATCGGAATATCGGTATGGATGGGGTTTGGCCTCTGAGCGAATGCTTTTGAATTTGGAGATTTTTAGCAGGAAATGGGCGAAGAAACTTTTAGAATTCTCGACTTTTGAAGAATGGAATGGGGAGGCTGTTTTCGAAAAAGCCAAGGGGTTGAGGATCCTGTGGATCGAAGATTCTCCGCCGTTCGCTCACATGGGGGCAGGTTTCCCGAGGACGCTTGAAATGCTTTCGGCTTTGCTAGAATTGGGAAATAGCGTAACTTTACTTCCGACGTTTATAACGAAGAGCGATTTCGAGGATGTCTATCGAGAAACACCCAGAGAAGTCGAAGTAGCTTTAGGCGTAGGGGAAGGTCGTTTTGAGGCTTTCTGGGATCGTCGTGGAGATGCCTACGATGTGGCGATTCTGTCTCGGCCTAATAATTTGAAGAAATTTCGTAAGTACATGGAGGATACAAAACGAATAAGACCGGAGTTTCGGTTCATTTACGATGCTGAAGCGATTTTCGCTAATCGAGAGATAAGCGAACGGCGGTATGGATCTAATCCTTTTTCGGAAAACGAAGCGCAAACACTTTTGCAAGAGGAGTTGGGCCCAGCGAAAAATGCAGATGTGGTTTTTGCTATTTCCGAGACTGAACGTATTCAGTTCGAATCGTTCGGGTTTTCGAATATTCAGATGTTGCGGCATCATTCGAAAATAGCTCCGACCTCAAAAGGGTTCTCGGAACGGCGCGATATTCTATTCGTTGGAGCTGTTCATTCGGATGAGGCGCCCAATGCACTAGGGTTGATTTGGTTTATCGAAAACGCGCTGCCGCTTATTCGAGATCGAATCGGGCAGGATGTTACGCTTTACTTTGCGGGAAGGAATCACTCGAAGTTGCTTGAGGCTTATGCGACGGAATCGGAACGATTTCTTGGTTTTGTCGAAGATTTGGATAAATGGTATGATCGATGCCGCGTATTCATAGCTCCGGTACGCTATGCGGCTGGAATTCCACTTAAAATAATTGAAGCTTCGTCGCGTGGAATTCCTGTGATAGGGACCGGATTGGCTCGCGAGCAGTTGGGTTGGGAGTTGGATGAGATGCTCTCGGCGGATTCGGCGGAAGCAATTGCCGAAGCCTGTATTGAAGCTTACAAGGACGAAGCCTTATGGGAGGGCTTGAGAGCGGGCGCTTTGGCTCGCGTAAAACGGGACTATAGTCGCCAGGGTATTCTCGACGCTCTGGAGAGGGCGCTTGGTTAATCGAATTCTTTGATGAAGTCTTTTGGCAGCCCAAGGCTGTTGATTATATCCGGATTGAGTTCGTCGCCGAAATAGAAGGGCATTTCGTTCTTTATGTGTGCCGTACAATTGGCGAGGTGAAGTAGCGAAATGGATGAAAAACCGTCGGATGGCAATGCGAGTGGTTCGTGGTGCCAAGCGACGGCTCGAATGATGTTTTCGGGTAATCCCCACATTGCGAATAGGAAGGCGCCGATCGCAGCATGATCGCAGCCGAAGAGGGCCTGTTCGAGCCGCCAGCAAGGCCGATTGTTCTCGATGGAGCGTCCCAAAATGTCGGCGTAGTCGTCGCCCTTATTTTTAAGCAATACGAGTTTTCCGAGGTCGTGCAGAAGCGCGAGGCTACTTAATCTTTGGACTTGTTTCATGCTCACATCGAATTGGCGCATTTGCAGTCCGCATTGGCTAGTGTCGATCGAGTGTTTCAGGATGGCATTGGCTATTTCCTGAAGTCCCGGTGGCAGTGAGAGTTGTTTCTTCGCTAGTTCGGTAATGGCTAAATTGCGGACGAAATCCATTCCTAGCATTTGAATTGCCTCGCCGATGGTCTCAATTCTTCCGCCGGTTCCGAAGAATGCGGTATTGGCTATTTGGAAAATGGTTGCGACAGCCGTAGGGTGTTGCGATACTACCGGAATGAGATCGTCGATGTTGCAATTGGGGTCGTCCGCAGTTTTGAGAAGTTCCTGCATTGGACGAGTATTGATGTGTAGCTCCTTTGTGTCGCGGACGATTTGGACGACTTCCTTACGCCGTATGCGAAGCTGAGTTCTTAGGACTTGATCGACTGATTGTACGAGTCTCTCAGGAGTGATCGGCTTTTCAAGGTATCGGTGGGCGAGACCGGTGCCTTTTTGAAGAGAATTGGAGTCCTCAGCTTCGTGAATCAGGAATCTTAGGGAATTGGGATAATCACGCTTGGTGTGGGCTAGTAAAATATCCCCTGGCGTTTTTGGTAGAATAAGGTTGGCGATCAGGATGTCGAATTGGGAATGTTTGAGAGCGGATAGGGCCTCGTCGCCGCTTTTAACGGTTTTTATGTTCCAGCCCGCTTCTTGAAGAGCAGGATGGTTGGAGATCAATTGGAGAAATTTGGTGTCGCTATCGGCCAAGAGGAGGCTGATGGCTTTTTTGGCCTTGGAACTCATGAAGTTGTCGAGGATAACTTAGTTTAGTGCGAGTCGCGCGTAAGTGTTTATACGGTCTCTTCGTCTGAAAATGAGATTGGGAAACGGATTTTGCTCAAGGGTTTGACTGCTTTGATCAGATTTTCACAATTAGGTTAGGGTTTAAACCTAAAAAGTATCGAAACCTAGGTGGGTTTTACAATCGAGCTTTCGATAGACAAAGGCTACGCATCGACTGTTTGGAGCGATTGGGCGATCCAGGAAGCAATTGCGTGTCCTAGGGCTTCTTTGCTCATCGTTTCTAGCACTTCTATAGAGTCTCGAGTCACGAAATTTGCTTGATTCTCATCTTTGCTGAAGACGGCTCCTCCGGATACATCGTTGGCGACAATTAGGTCGCAACGTTTGTCGAAGAGTTTTTTTCGGGCATAATTGATTAGCTGATCGGTTTCGGCAGCGAAACCGACGACGACTGGGGGTCGCTCGGTTTGGGGGAGTGTACCAATAGAGCGGGCGATATCGGGGTTCTCTTCGAACTCGATTTGGAGTCCTTCGGATTTTTTGATTTTGCGATCGCTTCGGTTGGCAATTGCGAAGTCGCACACAGCTGCGCAACCAACGAAGGCATCTGCTGGCAGAGCTTGGTGAACGGCCTTCATCATGTCGGCAGCAGATTCGGTTTGAATAATAGCGATTCTCGGGTGGAGCGGTGGCGCTTCGCTACTTTTCCCTGAAACGAGAGTGATCTGCGCTCCAGCTTTGGCGAGCGCGAGAGCAATAGCGTTGCCTTGTTTGCCTGATGAGAAATTGCTGAGAAAGCGGACGCTATCTATCCGTTCTATGGTAGCTCCGGATGTGACAATGGCGGTTTTGCCTTCAAGACTGGACTCGAGGGCGAAATGAGCTTCGACCGTATCCAATATGGTCGTGGGCTCGGCCATTTTCCCGATTCCTACTTCGCCGCAGGCGAGCATGTCGACTTGGGGTGAGACAAGCTGAGCGCCATCGGCTTGGGCGGCGGTCAAATTGCGCTGGAATGCAGGGTTGTCCCATATTTCGACGTTCATGCTTGGAGCGAAAATGACAGGTTTGTTCTTCGCCAACATGATCGAAGAAGCGAGGTCATCGCCCTCTCCATGGATCATTTTCGAAAGGAAATCTGCAGTGGCCGGAGCGACTACGATGAGATCGGCTCGGCGGGAGAGCTCGATGTGGTTCATCTTGTAGGAGTTTTCGTCCCACATTTCGATATGGGCTTTCTTTCCGGTGAGCGTTTCGACTGAGAGGGGGGTTACGAATTGCTTGCCGCCTTTGGTGAGGACGGCTTCGACGGTCGCGCCTGCTTTGGTAAGCAGTCGGATGAGGTCGAGCGATTTATAGGCGGCGATGCTGCCGGTAATAATCAGGAGAATGCGTTTTCCTTGAAGCATGGCGGATTCGTAGCGGAAACAATGTTTAGCGAATAACGCTGGATTGGGAAGTTTTAATGCACCTTGGCTTGAAAGGCGAATTCGAGCTGATGGGATTGGGCGTTGGGTGAAATAGCGAATCTTACACCTAGACCTATGAGGCGAATGGGCAGGTTTTTGCGTTTGAAAGCTTCTTTCAGCAGTTCGAGGGCAGAGGGTTCGCTAATCTCGAGCCCGGCTCGTTCGACGGTCGTGCGCGAAAAGTCGGAGAACTTCACTTTGATGAAGAGTTTGGCGAGAGGGCGGTCCGATTTCAGATTGAAGAGATCCTCCTGAAGTTCTTGGTAGATTTCTCGCGTTTTGTCGATGCATTGATCGAGGGATCCGAGATTGGAGGAAAAAGTACGCTCAACGCTTATGGACTTACGTATTCGATTTGGGGTTACGGAGCGATTGTCTATCCCTCTGCAGAGTTCGTAGAGGTTGCCGCCGAATTTGCCGAACATGTGGGTAAGCTCAAGGGAGCTGAAGGTTTGAAGTTGGCCGCAGGTCGTTATTTCTTTGGCGAGTAGTTTTTCGGCGGTTTTCTTCCCAATACCCCATATCTTGGATACAGGAAGATCAGTCATGAATAAGTCGATTTCATCGGAGGCGATACGAAAGAGGCCGTTGGGTTTTTTCCAGTCGGAGGCGATCTTAGCCAGCATTTTGTTTGGAGCGACTCCCGCGGATGCGACGAGTCCGGTGGTTTTGCGGATGCGACGGCGAATCTCCTGGGCGATGGTTGTGACGGAGCGTTTGGAATCGCTAACGTCCAAGTAGGCTTCGTCGAGAGAGAGCGGTTCGACGAGGTTGGTGTATTCTTGCATGATGGAGCGGATACGCTTGGATTCGAAGCGGTAGACGTCGAATCGAATAGGGACGATTATTAGGTGCGGGCATTTCCTGAGAGCCATGAAAGTTGGCATGGCCGAGTGAATGCCGAATGCCCGGGCGGCGTAGTTGCAAGTAGTCAATACGCCACGAGTGCTGAGTCCGCCGACGGCTACCGGCTCCGAGCGGAGTTCAGGGCGGTCGCGGACTTCGATCGCCGCGTAGAAGCAATCCATATCCAAGTGAATGATTTTCCGTTCCATATTTCCCCTTCGAGCTGCCGCACGCTTTTCAGTGGACATGGCCCGCCGACCTGGCTCATGAATCGACGATGGCAAACCCACTTTCCAAAGCAAAGCTTTCTGCGTACAGAAAATTACAATCGAAGAAAATTAGGGAATCCGAGGATCGGTTTCTGATTGAAGGTTGGCATTTGTTAGAGGAGGCAATGGTGGGAGGGGTTCCTTTACAAGCGGTTATCTACGATGAGACGCGAGAGCTTGAGGGCAATGATCTGCGGGTGAAGAATATGGCGATCGGTCGGTCGGCGGCGGTTTTCGCGGCGAGCGAGTCGCAGATTCGGGCTTTGAGCGATACGCAGACGAGTCCGGGAGTGATCGCAGCAGTTGGTCGCGTGCGAAGCGATTTGGACGGAGTATTGTCGGCTTTGGGCGGGAAGGAGCGCAGTTTTGTGGTGGCTTTGGATGGAGTTAGCGATCCAGGGAATTGCGGTTCGATTATTCGCGCTTGCGATTGGTTTGGGGCGGATGCAGTTTTGTTGGGAATGGGCTGTTCGGAGGTTGAAAACGGCAAATTCGTTCGGGCGACAATGGGAGCACTCTTTCATCTGCCCCTTGCTAAGGTGGAGTCGTTACCGAATTCGTTGAAGGATTTGCAGGATAACGGCTATCGCATCGTGACGAGTTCTTTGGGGGAATCCGAATCTCTGTCAGGGTTTGATTGGCCGTCTAAAACGGTGTTGGTGATAGGCAATGAAGCTCGAGGCGTTTCGCAGCGCGTATTGAATCTTGCGGATACACGATTGCAGATTCCCAAGTTCGGTCGCGGGGAATCGCTTAACGCAGCAATGGCCGCTTCGGTCATGTTAGGGCATTGGCGGGTGTGAGGCTTTCATTTCTTGGAGAATTGGAATCTCTTTAAATTGTAGTTTGAGTTTTTGTCAGGCTCGGCCAACTGTTTCCCCCATATGCCTCGCCAAGCAATTTTTATTCTAACGGATACCCAGGGAACCGATGTCATCGGTTGCTATGGCCGCTCTGAAATGCAGACGCCGCATATTGATCGGATGGCCTCGGAAGGCATTCGTTTCGATCGAGCGTATTCGACACAGCCCGTATGCGGTCCTGCGCGTTCGGCGATTTTTACGGGCGTGTATCCGCATTCCAATGGCGTATTGGGAAATGACATGGCCCCGGCTATAGACATGAAGACGCTTGGGCAGCGTTTGTCGGATTCCGGCGTACGAACGGGATTCGTAGGCAAGTGGCATTTGGATGGGACGGATTATTTCGGGAATGGAATTTGCCCAGAAGGTTGGGATCCTGAATATTGGTTCGATGGACGCTGTTACCTGGAGAGTTTGAAGGATAAGTCCGAGCGCGATTTTTCCAGGTTCGTGCCAACGGCTCAAGACATGCGCGACCGGGGACTCGACGAAACGTTTACGATGGCCCATCGAAGCGTGGATAAGGCGATCGAGTTCATAGAGCGCTACAAAGACGAAGATTTCTTTTTGGTCGTTTCTATCGACGAGCCGCATCATCCATTTATATGTCCAGCGGAGTATTTGGAGGCTTTCGAAGGGTTCGAGTTTAAGCTCGGCCTGAATGCGAAAGACGATTTAGCGGAAAAGCCGCAGAGCCAACGAGATTGGGCGGAGCATGTGGCCGAGTTTATGGGAGATGGGGAGACGTTTCGATTGGATCCATTTTTTGCGTGCAATAGCTATTGCGACTATGAAGTTGGACGGGTTCTGGGCGCTATTGAAAAGTGGATACCGGATGCATTGTCGGTGTACACATCGGATCATGGAGATATGCTGGGGGCTCATCGCCTACTGGGCAAGGGGCCTACGATGTACGATGAGATCGCGAAAATTCCGTTTGTAGTAAGATGGAAAGGATCCGCTCCAGAGAACAGTAGTGTCGATCGACCGATTTCGCATATCGATTTAGCGCCGACGTTTTTGGAGTTTTTCGATCAGGAGGTTCCTGAGATTCTGCAAGGCGAGAGTTTGTTGCCAACTTTTGTTGAACCGAGTTCTTGTTCTCGAGAGCAGGCGTTTCTGGAGTTCAATCGATTCGAGTTGGATCACGATGGATTCGGAGCGCTGTCTCTGATTCGATGTGTCGTGACGCAGCGGTATAAGCTGGCGATTAATCTCACGGATAAAGATGAGCTCTACGATCTAGAGATTGATCCGGGCGAGATGCGAAACTTAATCGATGAACCGGCGCTAGCTGAGGTGAGAAATGGACTGCATGACGAAATCACCGCATGGATGGATCGTACGCGAGATCCTTTCAGGGGTCCGCAGTGGAAGAATCGCGTGTGGCGCGATCAGGGAGTTAAGTCCTGGGGCGGTCCTACGCGACCGCATCCATTCGATGGGTACAATCCTCGTTCGCTGCTTTACGATACGGCTGAGGAAATCGACCGTTTAGTTTACGACAAACACTAGTGTTGGCTCCGTTTAAGGAGCGGCGGCCTGGATTTCCAATTGGAAGAATTTTTCGGATCCCGCTGGTATGGTGAACGTGACGGTGTCTCCGACTACAGTCGGCGTTAGCGAAGGCTCTGGAGTCCAGGTTATCATGTTGGTGCTAGAGTTTAGGCGATAGACTACGCCGTCGACTCGAGGGGAGATTGTGAGGACAATTCCGTTGGAGATTTTCGTTGCGACGATTTGCGGTCCTGAATGGCGGGAGCTGGGATCGAGAAGCAAGAGGAATTCGCCATTGTTGTTTAGGCCATCCCCGTCAGGATCGGCCTTGCCTGCTGAAGGCGTTTGGGCGGCGATCTCTTCGCTTGTGTAGTAGGCGAGAAGCCATTCGTTGAAAGTGAGAACGGTTCCGAATTGTTGAACCGTGTGTGTGAGACTTTCGATGGTTATGGTTCCTGTTCGTGGAGTTGGCGCAGTATTCTCGGAAAAGGTATAGTCTACGGTTGCATCGCCTGTGCCGGAAGTCGGGCTGGTTATCGTAATCCAGGAATCGCTCGTCGCGCTCCAAGGATGTTCTGTAGTCAGAGCAAGGGAGGCGTTTGCGCCGGCCGCTGCAAAACTGGCTTCGAGGGGAGTGAGGCTGCCTTCGAACGCGGAAGGGGACTGTGTTATCGAGTGATTGTTTCCACCGACGAGAATGGAGCCCAGTCGGTCGGATCCGGTATTGTTGGCGGTTACCGTGACAGTGACGGTACCATTGCCGTTGCCGCTAGTAGGATCTAGACTCAACCAGTCGAGAGCTTCAGCCGCGTTCCAATCGCCAGTGGACGTGACAGTAATGTCGTAGTTGCCCGCGCCACCTGCAATCGTCTTCTGATTAGGGTTGATATCCGCGGTCGGAGGAGTTGCGCTGGAGCCAGTTGTACGGAAGTAGTAGTCATAGAGATCGTCTCCATCGTCCCGGCTGGATGAACCGGCTAGATAGGTGTCGTTTGTCGATTGTTGCCAAGCGTAGAATCCTGATCCTTCGTCGAGGCGCTGCATTGAGATACGGTAGGCCTTGCCGGTGTCTACGTACATTTGAAGAGGGATTGTAAACCACTGGAATGTACTAGTGATATCGCCTTCTTCGTATATTTTGCTAAAAAGGACGACGCCGTTTTCGTCGGTGAAATTCAGACTCATTCTTCCTGGTGTACCGTCTTTCCAAATACGGACTTCTATTTGATGAAGGTAACTAGCCGAAGGGACGAATTCTTGCCAAACGACACCGTTGGCTACACTGAATTGTAGAAATGGATCGTTGGCTGGGTCGTGGTTTTGGTCAAGAACATTATCTTCGATAGGGATCGATGTAGTTGTTAAAATGATACTCAGGCTGTCACTGGAGCCATTTGGGTTTGTCGCTCTTACCCAATAGACGGTCGTGTCGTTTAGAATTGGAGTGGTGAAAGATGACTCGGTAGCTCCGTCAACGGGATTGCTGGTTTCTCCGGAGACGCCTTCGTACCATTGGTAGCTGAGGTCGGGCGTGCCGACGGCTTGGGCGAGAATCGTTTTAGATTGGCCTTCGACAAAGGCTAAATTAGGAAAGGGGGTAGGGAAGGAGGGGATGGGCGTTTGGTTGACTCTATATGCCGCTACAACAGACGTTGTGACGTTTAGGGTCTTCGCATTGTCAGCGGGATTCGCGGTTCCTTCGGCGTTCCCGGTTGGAGACCCCAGGTGAGAGACGTTGGGATTGGAGAAGAAGTTTACCTGAGTGTTAAAGTTTTTCTGATAGGCCATGATTGTCCGGTGGCTATCGGGGGTACCGCCATCGAAATGTTGGCCGTGGGAATAGAGGTAGAGACCGTCATCGACGGCGGAATTGTCGGCATCGTGCGCTGCGCCGAGATTGTGTCCGACCTCGTGGGTGAAGGTGTTTGCCGATACGGATGACTGGACGGATGCTACGCTGAATCCCGTCGTATCGCGTCCTGTTTCGTCTTTAAGGACCCAGCCGAGTCCGGCGGTTCCGCCGATGCTGCCACTTCTTAGGAGGCAGACGATATCGGCTCCCCAGTCTTCGCGCAGCGTGAGGACGTCTTCGTCGTTGGTGAGGGTGTCGAGGTCGGTATTGAAGCTAGCACTTTCCGTGTACTCGATCTCTTCGACATGAACGAGGTTGAACTCGGCGTCGATCAGGCTGTTTTGGAAACCAAAATTGCCTTTGGCGATCATGACCCGAGCTGTCGCTTCGACTCCGTCGTGATTGTCCTGGTCGGCTTTAACTGCGGCCGTATAGACAACGAGCACGTCGATCGAGGCGGTTTCCGCTTGGGCGGCGGAGAGGGCGGTGAGAGTAAGGACTAAAGATGCCGCGACCCGTCGAATACGCGAAAAACGCGAGCGTCGATGTTTCGCGTTGGATTCGTAGGCGGTTTCGGTCATCTTATAATTCTTCGGTTTCACTGTTAGGGGCGCATAGCCCGCAACTGCCTAGTTTGTTGGCGTCGATTTGCGCGAGGCACTGAAAGCCTTCGCCGGCATTTTTGATATCGAGGATTTCTCAGGTTTGCGGCATGGTCATGGAGTTGGATACGGCTTGATTCACGTAGGAGAAAATGGCTTCGCTGTGTTGGCTTCCGAGTACGCGTCCAGTGAACACGCCACGGTTTTTGTCGAATCGGGTATTTTGGGTGATGTCGGGGTCTTTGCCATCAGGCAGATGGGCTGTCAACTGGTGGGCGAATCCTGAATTTGCAAGACAAGCTTTGGATGCGGGGCGAGAATTGTCCCTTCCATTCTTGGATGATATGTGTGTTGGCCCGGGCTGGGGGATTAGCACTGTTTTCGTCGAAAACGAATAGAATGATAGCGGAGTGGCCAAGGGGAGAAGCCGTTATTTTTTGGGCTATTCCGTTTACTGCGATTTCGATTTTCGAAACGGATTCCTGCTTGGGAATTGAGGGCGAAGCTTTCGAATCGGCTTGGGTTCTGCTTTGAGGCGTTTGGGGAGGCAAAGCGGGATTGGACTGCCGGCTCTGGAACCAGTAGAAGTTAAGGACTCCGCATAGAATAATCGCAAGAAATGCCGGTACTGTGGGCTTCATTTTGGAATTATTTGCGTCGCTCTCCAATCTCGGTGGCAAGTTGGGTTCCGAAAAAGCGGAAATGTCGCAGGTTAGCGTGTGAGTGAGGCGGTTTTGCGAGAATTTGCGAACAAATTCAAAGCTGCTAGTTTGGGATCGCATCTTTATCATTTCGATAACCCCAGCTGGGATCGGGTCGGTCGACGGGTTGCTAACACTGATCTATGGGATCAACACGAAGCGGCGAAAGCAGATCGAACCCTAATTGGTCGAACACCGAATGGATGGCGAGCGAATTTTTAGGAGCTGTTTTATCCCGTGATTTCAGTCGAATGATAGCAGCATAAAGCCGCTCCTGAAGGGAGAATTTCTTAAATTCGTTCGATCGTGATATTGACGATCGAGATGTCTTCGAGAGGTTTGTCGTTTTCTTTTTCGACGCCTTGAATCGCCTGGGCGATTTCCATGCCTTCGATGACTTTACCGAATACCGTGTGCTTGCCGTTGAGCCATTGAGCGCCGTCTTTTTTGGTGACGATGAAGAATTGCGAACCGTTGGTACCGGGACCGGAGTTTGCCATGCAAAGCGTGCCGTAGTCGACTTTAGCAATGAGGCTGGGTTGCTCCACAGCAGCGTCGGTGCCCAGCAATGTTTGCAGTTCCTCGATGGTTTTGCCTACGAGTGGTTGAATGGAGTTCGAGGCTTGGATTTCTTCGAAGAGAGATGCGACTTCAGGAATCGGGCTTTGGCCTTGGTTCTCTTGGAGGTGGGGAGCGAAGAGGCTTTGGAAAGCGGCGTTAGCGATATCTTCGTCGGTGATTTCGCCGGTAATGGTAGCGAGTTCCGGTTTAAAGCTCGTGAGTTTTTCGGTGGACCCAAGCAGCTCCTGTAGTTCTTCGACGGTTTTACCGACGAGAGGTTCGACGCTTTGGGCGGTTTGCATGGATTGGAATATCGCTGCGATTTCAGGAATGGGGCTTTGCCCTTGGTGTTCCATCAAATGTGGGCGGAGCAGGGCGGAAAAGACCTCATTGGCTTTGTCGGCGTCGGTGATTGCTCCTTCAAGCGGTTCGAGCGAACCGGCGTAGCATTCGTCTTGGAATTGATAGCCAGGACCGCCAGTTCCCGTTCCGAGTGGGCATCCGCCTTGGATCATGAAGTCGTTGATTACGCGGTGAAAAATGAGGCCGTCGTAGAAAGGCTCGTTTTTCTCGACGCCGTCGGGAGTGGTCCAAGTCTTAGATCCGTCGGCTAATCCGACGAAGTTTTCTACGGTGATGGGGGTTTCCTCTTCGAAAAGCTCGATCACGATCGTGCCTTTGTTCGTTTCCATGCGGGCGACGAGAGTGGTCGGCTTTTTGGAGCATCCGGCGAAAAAAGCCGCAAGCGCAAGTAGTGCGATGGCGATTGTCTTAAGGAGAGAAAATTTCATAAGTGGCGTATTAAGAGTGTTTCGCTTGCGGTCGGCAATAGGAATTTGGGGTCAGTCTCGTCGTGTTCCTTGTACCTGTTGTAGGTCGTCTCGCTGAGGCGACATTTCTTGTCTGCTGGCGGGTCAGCGAACCACTCTACGGTTTGTTACATTTTACAAATATCCGTCTCCTTCGGAAGTTGAGGGAGACTACTCCTCAAACAACGCTTCAAGTTTTGCATTAAGCTGCTCGCCGCGGAGGTTGCGCGCGATAATTCGCCCTTCTGGATCGAGTAGGAAGCTCACTGGCAGGGCCCCGACATTGTAAGCGAGTGCTGCCGGTGAATTCCAGACTAGGGGATCTGAGATTTGCGGCCAATAAACGCCGTCCCGTTTCGAGGCGATAGCCCATGAGGTGCGGCTCTCGTCTAGGTTGACGGCGAATATCGCGAATCCTGCTGAAGAGTACTTTTCGAGGAGCGATGCGTAGTGCCGGTTTTCGACGCGGCAGGGGACGCACCATGAAGCCCAAAAGTCGAGGAGTACGGTTTTTCCACGGAAGTCTTTGAGTGATAGCTCCTTTCCGTCGATCGATTTTCCTGAAATAGGGGAGCCTATGGACCCAATAGAGGTGAGTTTTAAGAGACGCATGCGCTCGAGCATACTGCGGGTGATAACGAGATCGGGATGGGATTTCGCAAACATATCGACCTGCGCTTCGAGGGCTTTGCTCCGGTGATCTCCATCCCACCTCAAAGAGGTAGCGTAGAGGGCGATCGAGGTTTTGGCTTGATCGATCGAGAAATCGTTCAATTCGCGTTTGTGCGCTGCGTAGCCTTCTACTTCGCCTGCGGAAAGGTGTGCCATCGTTGCGGCGTCGGCACCGGTATCGTTCGCTTTGTTCAACTCCGCTCTTGGAGGATAAACGAGGCGGGCGAGCGAGCCTTTGCGGAAAGTTTCGTAGGCTTGTAGGACATCGGTGTCAGGCGAGCCGGTGATTTTGATAGGGCTTCCCGTGGTAGCGGTTATTGAAATCTTTTGGCCGTCATCGATCGCTAGGGCTATGGTCTCACCTGTGGGCAAAACGAGACTGAACAGGCCGGGTTCGCCTGTGAAGGTCGCATCAAATGAGCGGTTTGCTTGAATAACTAACCCACCTTCAAGGGTGCGGTTTCGTTGGTCGAGATCCTCTCTGAGGAGTTGAACCTTGGATCCCGGCTCTAGATGATCGAGGGATCCCGAAATAGCGAAGTCGGCTAAAGCGGTAGCGGATAGAAGCCAAGCTCCGACTACGAAGGCTGTAAGATTGGGGGAGAGACGTTTTTTTAAGCTCAAAGCGTTAGGTAAGATTGAATGAAAACCGCTGGGATTGGAATGCCATTCCAAGAACGGACTAATGGGAAGGTTGATTTCTTGAAACGGTCATATTGGCTGCGAAGCGGGTTTGTTCGCAAATTCGAAAAAGTTGGCATTAAATAGAGATCTTGGCTCGTAGAGAGTGAGAGAAAGTCAAAGACTCTTATTATCTCCTAAAATTTGAAACGTAACATGTCGTATTCGCCCCGAACGGTACTCATCTTAACCGCTATGTCGCTTTCGCCTGTCTTAATTGGTCAATCGCTGCCATCTTCGGAAATCCTCCATGAACTGCACAAACTGAAGACTGTTGGATCAGTTTTGTTTGTGGCTGCTCATCCTGATGATGAGAACACGGCCTTGTTGGCTTACTTGGCCCAAGAGGAGAAGCTCGATACGGCTTATCTGGCTCTAACGCGCGGAGGTGGAGGACAAAATCTGATCGGTTCGGAGCTGAAGGAGGGATTGGGGCTGATTCGGGCGAACGAATTGTTTCAGGCTCGAAAGCTCGATGGAGCTAAGCAGCTGTTCACTCGAGCTCGAGATTTTGGCTATTCTAAGAACCCGGAGGATACTTTGGAGAATTGGCAGGAAGAGAAGGTTTTGGGCGACGTGGTTTACGCGGTTCGCTCTTTTAAGCCTGATGTGATTATCACGCGCTTTAACCCTGCTGCAGGTCCCACGCATGGGCATCACACGGTTTCGGCACAGTTGGCCTTGAAGGCATTTTCGCTGGCAGCGGACTCAACGCAATTTCCCGAGCAGCTGGAGCATGTCGGAATTCATCAGGCAAAACGAATTTTTTGGAATGGCTACGGTCGTCGCGGGGGAGGCGGTTTGAGCAGCGAGAAGCGGGAAATCGTGGAACTGGAAATCGGGAAGTACAATCCGTATTTGGGAACTTCCTACACGGAAATTTCCGCACGTAGTCGGAGTATGCATAAGAGCCAAGGTTTCGGCCGGGCTGGTAGCCGCGGCGGCCAATTGGAGCGATTGGTTTTGCTGGAAGGCGCTGCTGCCGAAGGCGATTTCCTGAATGGAGTGGATACCAGTTGGAAGCGCTTTCCGGATGGAGAGAAGCTGAATGATTTGCTAGAGAAGGCGATTGGCGATTTCGACTTTGCGGCACCTTGGAAAACGGTTCCGGAATTGGCCAAGCTAGACGCCTTGATGGAAACTCTGCCAGAGTCTAAACTGACGCGATCGAAACGAGCTGCCTTGCATCGGGTTATTATAGCATCGATGGGAATTCATGTCCAAGCACGATCTGAGAATTCGTACTTAACTCCAGGCGAGGACGTCGTTTTGGAAGTAGAGCTTGTCAATCGTTCTCCGGTTGGGGTAACTCTTCGAAGCCTTGAAGCTCGTTTGTTCGATAGCGATCAATGGCCAGCTAGTATTGGTCTAGAACGTATTGAGAAATTGAATAAGTCCCTTGAGGCTGATCGTGTTGAAAATGTGGAGTTGGGCTTTAAGCTTCCTGCCGATGTCCCGTTGACGCAACCGTTTTGGCTGAAGACGCCGCCTGATGCGGGTATATATCACTTTGAGAATGAACGTCTTTTGGAATTGGAGAATGTGCCGTCGCCGATCGAGGTGACCGCGGAACTCGAAATTGAGGGTAGGGTGATTCCGCTTTCGGTTCCCGCAATCGAGCGCGTGAGCGACCCGATCAAGGGCGAAGTTCATAAGATCGTGGCTATCCGTCCGGAGCTGGTTTTGGCAACCGATTCCGCCGTAACGCTTTTCGAAGATACGAAACCGAAGTGGATTGAGGTATCTGTGACGAGTAATGTTGGCGATCAGAGCGGATCATTGAACGTCATTGCTCCGAACGGTTGGACAATTGAGGTTGAGAATCCGGATTTCGCTTTAACGAAACGGAATCCAAGCGCGGTGATTGGCGTTACAGTGACGCCGCCAGAAGAGGGATCCGAGGGTTTGTTGTCCTTTCATGCGACGAATGCGAAAGGAGCACGCTTCGAGTTGGGGTCTCAGCCTATCGATTACGAGCACATTGGTCGTCAGGCGATCTTGTCGAAAGTCCAAACGAAATTGGTACGACTTGATCTGAAGCGGGCTGGAAATCGAATTGCTTGCATTGTTGGCGTTGGCGATACTATTCCGGAGACGCTTCAGCGAATTGGTTATGAAATCGATCGTATTCCGGTGGAGGAAATCGCCCGGGAACGCCTCGTCGGATATGACACGGTCATCTTGGGACCACGGGTTTTCGATGCCCATGCGGGTCTTGATAAGCGATTCGATGAATTACTCGCCTATGTGGAAGCGGGCGGGACTGTGATTTCGCAGTTCAACACAACCAGCTTTCGAACCAAATCGAGTTTCACTGCCCCTTATCCGATTAAATTGTCCAGAGATCGCGTATCCGAGGAAAAAGTAGAGATGCGCATTTTGCAGCCTGACCATCCGATTTTCAATATTCCCAATCGAATTGTCAAAGGCGACTTCGATAATTGGATACAGGAACGCGGCTTGTACTACGCATCTTCATGGGATGATTCCTACGCATCGCTTCTGTCGGCTAACGACCGAGGTGAACCCGCTAGAGACGGTGGCCTTCTGGTTGCCCAGTACGGGAAAGGGTGGTACGCTTACACGGGGCTTTCGTTTTTCAGGCAACTTCCGGAGGGCAACGCAGGCGCTATTCGTTTATTTGTAAATCTCATATCACTAGGTCATGGAAACTGATTCGAACAATGAAACCTCGTCGTCTTTCGAAGACGAGAGCTCTAAAGGATGGACCAGGTTATACCTGATCGTTGTAGGATTCCTGGCGGCGCAAATTGCGTTTTTCGCTTGGCTGACCAAGACCTTTGATTAGGCGATTATGAGTGGATTTGATATTGCAACGCTAAGTGCGACTTTGATCGCGATCGTATTTTTCGGTGTCTGGAAGACGCGGAACGATCAGAAACTGGATGAATTTCTAAAGGGCAGTTCCAATAAGTGGGGAGCGATCGGCTTGTCGGTTATGGCGACTCAGGCGAGCGCGATTACCTTTCTGTCGACCCCCGGCCTTGCTTACGATAGCGGGATGGCTTTCGTGCAGAATTACTTCGGCATGCCATTGGCTTTGATCCTCATCGCCGTCGTGTTCGTCCCTATGTATTACAAGCTAGAGTTATGCTCGGTTTACGAATTTTTGGAGCATCGCTTCGATTCGAAAACGCGGACTTTGGGGAGTATCATATTCTTGATACAACGTGGTTTCTCGGCAGGTATTACGATTTACGCTCCATCCATCATTCTGACGAGCGTACTTGGCTGGAACATGAATGCGACGGTTGTCGGTGTTGGGTTGGCAGTGGTTATCTATACGGTGACTGGCGGATCGCACGCAGTGAGTCTGACGCATAAATACCAGATGAGCGTCATATTGACTGGTATGGCTATAGCGTTCGGGATCGTTGTCTACAAAATCTCAGGACATGCTAGTTTTAGCGAAAATCTGACAATTGCGGGTTCTTTGGGTCGCTTGAACGTGGTCGATTTTTCGTTCGATATCGATAAGCGTTACACTTTGTGGTCAGGATTGCTGGGAGGGTTTTTCCTTTCCCTATCTTATTTTGGGACGGATCAGTCACAAGCTCAGCGTTACATGTCAGGTCAGTCCGTCCGTGATAGCCGATTGGGGCTTATGTTCAATGCACTGTTAAAAGTGCCGATGCAGTTTATGATCCTCCTATTAGGGGTTTTGGTCTTCGTCTTTTATCAATGGGAGAAACCACCGGCAACTTTCTTGCCGGATTCGATGGTTCAGAAAATCGTCGCCACTGAAACCGATGCCTACCGGAACCTGGAAGGTGAGTTTGATGTGGTTTTCGATCGTCAGCGGATTGCGTTAGCGGATTACGTGGATGCGGTTCGCTCAGGCGATGAGGCGAGCGTCGAGGAGGTCAGGGCACGCGTGGAAACGTCGGGCCAGGAAATCCGCGATGCACGAACGAATTTGAAGGATCACATAGCTGACATGGCAGGGGAAGCGTCTATGAAGGATTCTGATTACGTGTTCATCCATTTTATTCTTAATGAACTGCCGGTCGGTTTAATCGGTCTGCTTGTGGCGGTGATTTTGTGTGCTGCTATGTCCTCGACAGCATCGGAGCTCAGCGCGTTGGCGACAATATCGACGGTGGATTTTTATCAGCGTTATATAAATAAGCGATCGGATGATGCTCACACGAAATTGATCTCGCGAATCTTCACCGCGATTTGGGGTGGATTGGCTATCCTCTTCGCGCTATTTGCAAGTATGGTAGAGAGTTTGATCGAAGCGGTAAATATCGTGGGATCGCTTTTTTACGGCACAGTCTTGGGCCTCTTTCTCGCGGCGTTTTTCATTAAACGCGTCAGGGCGAATGCTGCCTTCGTGGCGGCTTTGATCGCTCAGGTGACCGTATTGGTTGTTTACCTTACGGATTTTGTGGAGATTGGATATCTTTGGTACAATCTAATTGCTTGTTTCCTTGTGATTGTATTGAGTCTATTATTACAGTCAGTAATTGGAGGGAAGAAAGCAAATGTCTGATCCGATTATCTGTTTAGGTCAGCAGCCTTGTGGAATCTTTCCGAATCGTTTTGTGTATGCTAAGATCAAAACGGCGCGACGCCTGCAATCCGAGCTTGGCGGGAGTATAGTATTCTTTCTTCACGATAGCGATCATGACTCCAGGGAAACCAGCGTTGCGTTAACGAATCGTCATTCGGGTAAGATTGAACGGATTAATTTCGAAGTAAGCAATGCTATCCAGAAACGCTACTCGCCACTTTACTGCAAAACGATTCGTCCGGGTTGGAGGAAAAAGACGCGTCGTTGCTTGCCGAATTTGGTAGATAGGGAGTTGGTTGAGCTATTCGATTCAGTCAAGACGGACAACGTTACGGAATTCTGTATTGAAATGTATCGGAAGATGGGGCTGCTCGATGGCGTAGAAATCGTTCGATCGAGCGATCCGACCTTTCGCGAAAAAGCAATTGATGTAGACGATTATTTTGTGGATACGCCTTACGAGGGCGAGATTGTGCGAGCACGGTATCGCAATGGTGGCTATTTTATCTACAAGGGAGGCGATCGGTATATTGAGGTAGCGGTGGAAAATCCCAGCAAATCGCAGATAAGTCCAACGCGCGATACGCGGTTGCGTTGGATGCAATCCGTCATTCATTGTACGCAATACGTTGCTGGCGAAGGAGAGATTCGGTATTTAAATAAGGAAGATGCTCCGGAAATCGAGTACGTCCAGCGCGATTTTATCGATCGATCAGGGGAGGCTTACGCGGAATGCGAACATGAATGGTAAACGAATTTTAGCTTTTGGTGCACATCCCGACGATATTGAGTTTGGTTGCGGAGCGTTGCTTTTGGATGTTGCCGAACGAGGAGCGCATTTGGATTTGGCGGTTTTGTCTCGCGGAGAAGCGGGGACTCATGGAGATCGTTCGAAGCGCGAGGACGAAGCCCGTCAAGCGGCTGAGATGCTGGGGGCGGAGATTCATTTTCCGTCGACCGCAGGAGATACGCGAATACGGGCGGACTTGGATACGACTTTGCTTGCTGCGAAAATGATTCGCCGATTGCGGCCCAATCTGATTCTTGCACCGACAGGGCATTTGAATCAACACCCGGATCATCGTGAAACGAGTCGCATCGTTCGCGATGGGCATCGATTGGCTCGATATGGGAAAACGCCTGGTTTAGAGGATCTTGATCCTCATGCGGTAGAGGCTTTGTTGTTTTATGATATTTCGAGCGAGGCGTTGGGGACAGATGGTTTGACGCCTATTTTGGTGGATGTGTCGCCGCAGGTTGAGAAGTGGAAAACGTTGATGCAGTGTCATTCGAGTCAGACGAGCAATTTGGATTATACCGATCTTCAGCTTTCGCGGGCTCGGACTTTAGGGATTCAAATGGGAGTGGGATCTGCGTTGCGGCTTTATTCGGAAGGGCCCTTGATCGTTGCTTCTTCAGCTGATCTGAGCTCTTTAAGGAGCCCGCGTTTGTAGGAAATGGGTAAATTACTGAGAGTCGCATTGCTTTGTCATCCGACCGTCGGAGGTAGTGGAATCCTGGCTACGGAATTGGGTCACCGGTTGGCGGATTTGGGTCATGAGGTGTTCATTATTTCCGAGCGACCGCCTTTTCGGATGCAGGATGATTATCCGAGAGTTCATTTTTGCGAGTCGACTCCGGTCGAATTCCCGCTTTTCAAAAGTCCCGACCATACCTTGCCTTTGGCAACACGGATTGCGGAGGTCTGTTCGCAGTACGAGATCGACGTGGTTCATGCTCACTACGCGATCCCGCACGCAGCTGCAGCTTGGATCGCTAGGGAATTGATTGGGCTGGCCGCGCCGCCAATCGTGACGACGCTACATGGGACCGATATCGTTTATTTGGGAGCAATGCCGGAGTACCGATTATTGCTTCAACATGTTCTAGAAGCATCGGATAAGGTGACATGCGTTTCCGAGAATTTGAAGCAGCGTACATTAGCGCTCTTTGAGCTAAAGAAGAAAATCGACGTGATTCCAAATTTCTTCGAGCCCAAAACCGTAGTCCGTTCGCGGGAGCAAATTAGAGTGTCATTGGATATTGGCGACGAACCGTTGGCTATTCATGCGTCGAATCTTCGTTTAATTAAACGGGTGGATTTACTCTTAGCTGGGTTTCAATCGACGGTTGCTGAGCATGACGGGAAATTGTTGATTTTGGCGGGTGCGGATTCGTCGCGGATATTGCCGGAAATAGAAAGGTATAGCTTAACGGATCGAGTGATCGTAATCGATGACGTGTATGAGGTTGACGACTACTATGCGGCTTCTGATTTTACTGTCTACTCGTCGGAGTACGAAAGTTTCTGCCTCGGAATTTTGGAGGGTATGCGTCATGGCTTGCCAAGCGTGTCATTCGATGTTGGCGGAATTCCTGAAGTGGTTGAGGATGGAGAGACCGGTTTTCTAGTTCCTTTCGAGGATACCGACCGTCTGGGTCAAGCGATTGCTCGCTTGGCGCAGGATGGTTTTTTACGATACCGTATGGGAGATAGGGCGAAAAGAAGAGCAGTTGAAATGTTTTCAGCGTCTACGGTCGTGGAATCCTATCTCGCAGCTTACCGGGACGTTTTGGCTTAATTCGCGCCGTGAAGGTCTCTCGAAAATACGGATTGCCTCTCTGTACTAAATACAATTACGTCTTCGTTTATGAAGTTTTACGTTTTTTTAATTACCCTAACTGCGACGGTTGCGTCGTTCGCTCAAAATTATCCCTCCGAAGATTGGCAAATCGCCACTGCGGTATTAGCGGCTCCTGAGCATGAGCACGCGAAATCGACTGTTCTTGGTTATAAGAGTGATGGGACCTTTGCTGTTTTGCGAGAGGGGACTAACGACCTCATTTGCCTAGCCGACGATCCGGCTCGTAAAGGGTTTAGCGTCGCTTGCTACCATGACAGTTTAGAGTCCTTTATGGCTCGTGGGCGTGAATTGAAAAAGGAAGGCAAGAAGACGAAAGAGATTTTTCAAATCCGCGAGGACGAGGTGAGATCGGGTAAACTCTCGATGCCCGAGCGCGCATTGCTAAACGTGATGACGGGCGAGGTGAATAATGAAACTAAGGAGATCGAGAATACGTTTTTGCGTTGGGTGTTCTACATCCCATTTGCGACTCCTGAAAGTACGGGCTTGCCACTCGCTGCAGTTGTTCCTGGAGCTCCTTGGATTATGGACGCGGGAACGCATCGTGCCCACATTATGATTACGCCTCCGAAAAATAAGGCGCCGAAGAAGAAGGAATAGAGTGCTCTATCGTTTAGGACTATAGGGCGCTTGCGATTTTCGCTTGAAGAACGTGCACGTCGATAGTCCCAGAGTGACGCCATTGTTCTTTGCCGTCTACGAAGAGAATGAAAACGGGGACACCTTGGACTTCGAAGCTCGACCCAAGCTCAGGGCTGCTGTCTAGGTCGACTCGAATGATAGACGCTTGGTTTGCAAATTCCTTTTCAAGATTATCGATTATCGGAGCCATTTGCTTGCAGGGCATGCACCATTCTGTGTGAAAGTCCGCTAGCGCCACGGATTTAGCGGCTAGCTTTTCTTCGAAATCGTTTCGGGAAAGAGGGGCCGCTTTTTCGGCGGGCACGTTATCCGTTTTTTCTAGAGGGAGCTTGGCGTTGTTCCAGGCTCCGATACCGCCAGTTAAATTGTAGATGGATTTGAATCCGTTGGCATTCATGGTCTGAGCAGCTTTGGAACTTCGGCCGCCTGATCGGCAATAGACGTAGATTGGCTTGTCCTTTTGCATTAAATTGAGTTTTCGCTCGAAATCCTTGTCGTAGATATTCAGGACGCTGGCTCCTGAAATGTGACCTTGAGCGACTTCTTCGGGGGTGCGTACGTCGAGAATGATACCGTTATTTCGATTCGCGAGTTCGAGGAACTTTGCTGGTGGAACGTTTTCGATCCCAGCTTGGGAGGATACGGAGAACAGGAAAGAAGCGATGGCGATCAAGGTCGATCGGAGAATAGATGTTGAGCTCATTTCAGGTAAGGTGGTTTTAAACGATTGGGAAATTGAATAGGAAAGCAGTTTAATTGTCAAAGTTCCCATTGATCGTTAATTAGCCTAGAAACCCTAGGCTTCTCGTTGGAAAAGCGTTCTCATAGAATTGATTAGCCTTGAATCCCAGGAGAGCGTTCGGATCGTAGAGGCCTATGATGGATCGCGAAGTAACGATTGATTGGAGCGAGAATGCCTGGGCTGGTGAAACGGTGATTTTGTCGGGTGATATTGGCGGGACCAATGCGAACCTCGCTTTTGTTATGAAGGGTGACGAGGGTTTCCGTATCCTAATGGAAGTGAGCGCCTCTAGTTTGGACATTGATGCGATCGGCCCTTTGGTTGTTCGGGGCTTGGAGGAGCTTAATGTCCGCTATCCGGATTTGTGCCCGGAATTAGGATGCATCAGCGGAGCGGGTCCGGTTAATGGCAATTGCTGCTCGATGTCGAATTTGCCGTGGGGTGTCGACGGGGATGCGTTGACTCGAGAATTCGGTTTTCCGATCCGCGCGATTAATGATTTCGAAGCGATTAGTTTTGGCGTACCACTATTGGATCTAGACGATCCGGATCAAGTGACGGTTATGCCTCACACAAATGGAAATCGGCCGGAGCCGGAAGGCGATACGCGTTTGATTGTTGGGGCCGGAACGGGGTTGGGCGTGAGCATTATGCTAGGCGATAGCGAAGCGGCCCGATCTGTGCCGTCGGAAGGCGGACATGCAAGCTTCTCGTCGTTTGACCGAGAAACTCAAGAGATTTTGGATCAGCTACGCAAAGAAGTGGGCTGGGTTGTTGAAAACGAGGATTTGCTTTCAGGCAAGGGGATCGTGGCACTCTTGAGATATTATATGGAGTCGCACGGTTCGCAAATTGACGAAACCCTCGAGGAAATTCTCAATGCGAGTGCGTCGGATCAACCTCGATTAGTTTCTCGGTACGCTTCAAATCACCCCGTATGTAGAGGCGTGATACGATTGTTCGTAAAAATCTACGGCCGCGTATCTGCGGATTTTGCTAGTATCGTGTTGCCGAAAGGGGGGCTTTTCTTGGCCGGAGGGATCGTCGGAAAAAATGAAGAGTTCTTTTTGGACGGCAATCAGTTTATTCGTTTCTTCGAGCAAAATGAATGTGTACAGGTTAGGAATATCTTGAAGGATATTCCGGTGTATATAATTCGCAACTACAATATATCTTTGCTTGGCGCGGCTAACGCAGGCTGGGCTGCGCGGTAATTTCAAGAGGAGGGCTGCTTTGGTGGCTTTGCTAAATCAAATTGGACTAGAATTCTTATGTGCTTCGATGCATCCGAACTTGAATGTGCATGGGGGCTTTTTAGTTTCTATAGCGTCGCTGAGCAAACGCCGGCCCTCCGTTGGATTTGCTCTTCAATGTGTTGGGATTCGTTAATCGATCAAACAAGCGTCGATTTGGTCTTTTAGGGCTTCCCCGTTGAGGTTGATGCCGATGAATACAAGTTCTTGGCGACGATCGCCGTGAGGTGCTTCCCACTTGCACTCGATTTCGGCGGGAAGTTGGGATCTGTCGATTTTACCGTTTTCGAGGGCTGCAGCCCACCAGTTGCCGAGAAAATCGCAACGTGTTGTGGATCCGGCGATGGATAGGAATCCTACCGCTTCGTTTTGATCTTCGATCCAGCAATAGCCTTTGGCGCGCAGTAAGCCCGGTATTGATCGATTGATTACAGCGGCAAATTTATCAGCATCGAATGGACGTCTGGCACGGTAGACGAAGGTATTAATGGAGCTTTTAATTGGGTTGTTAGAATTGATCGTTTTGCCGAGATTGGGTTGAATGAGCGAAGACTGGGGTATTTGGACTTTTCGAAACCGATCGTTTAGGTCGATTTTCGCGTGGCTGCTTTCGATGTGCCTTAACCAATTCGCACCGGAAAGGGTCTGTTTCAAATCAAACAGAAAGAGCCCGAGCAAGGCGTTCTTGGGTACCTGGCCTTGAGTCGCCTCGTGGTAGTGGGCTCGTTCGTTAAGGCTTTGGAGAATCGCTTTTAGTTTGGCTCGATCTGGGGGGTCCAGCAGGTCGATTTTGTTAGCTACGAGTATGTCCGTGCATTCTATTTGCTCAATAACGAGTTCGAAAATCGAGCGATCGTCTTCTTGCCGGAGCAGGGAGCGAGAAGGTCTTTTAAGCTCGTGAGCTCGCCACTCTTCGAGAAAGAACGCGGCATCGACAACCGTCACGAGGGAATCTATGCGAGCGCTTTCTTCGAGCGGGCGTCCAGCAATGTCTTCGGAGAGAAAGGTCTGGGCGACCGAGACCGGCTCAGCAACGCCTGTGGATTCGACTATTAGTCTGTCGACTTTCAGATTTTCGGTGAGCTCCGACACCGCGGCGACCAGGTCGCTTTGGATAGAGCAGCAAATACATCCGCCGCTGAGCTCGATGACCTGATTGATTTCTCCATCGAGTTGCTTCACCTCTGAGTTTATGAGGGTTGCGTCAATATTCACTTCGCCAATATCGTTGACGATGATCGCTATGCGTTCGCCATCTGCGTTGCGGATCAGGTGATTGAGCAAAGTGGTTTTGCCTGCTCCGAGAAACCCAGACAAGGCGATTACTGGAAGTAGGCCGTTTCTATCAGCGTGTGCCATATTTTGCGTAATTGAATGCGGGGCGCTTGTCGGGTGCAATCGTTCATTCGAGTTTTGAAACACAGTCATTCATGAACTTTGGATTCGTTGCGGTAGACCGTAGGCTTGCGTTCGAGCCGACGGGGATCATCATCTCGCAGTTGGTGTCTTTGGGTGGGTGCTTGGCGTGGCGTTGCTCAATTCTCGGTTGGCATTTATCCTTTTCTAATTTCAAGTTTAGATTTTATGATCGATTTTCGTACCTTTCGTATAGTAGCCATTTTCGTGGGTCTGAGCCTTTGGGCTTCGGGTTTAGCTCAGGATTTTTCGGACTTGGATGCTCCGTTGCCAGTCGACTCCAACATGATTGTTGGCCAGTTGGACAATGGGTTGAAGTATTACGTCCGCGAAAATAAGAAACCCGAAGGGCGTGTATACCTTCGATTGGTTGTGAACGCGGGCTCGCTGCAAGAGAATGATCGGCAGCGTGGATTAGCTCACTTCCTGGAGCATTTGGCTTTCAATGGAACGAAGCGATTTCCGAAGAACTCGATCATCGATTTCATGGAGCGGGCAGGGATGCGATTCGGTTCCCATGTAAATGCTTATACGTCGCACAACGAGACGGTTTATATGCTGGAATTGCCGACGGACAAACCTGGGTTGTTGAGCACTGGGTTCGAGATTCTGGAGGATTGGGCGACTTCGATGACCCTGGATCCTGTTGAGATTGAGAAGGAGCGAGGCGTCATTTTGGAAGAATGGCGCTCTCGCCAGGGAGCTGGGGAGCGTTTGAGTGAGAAGCAATTCCCGTATATTTTCTACAAGTCTCGATACGCTCAGCGAAAGCCAATCGGTTCCATGATTGTTGTACGAAACGCGCCGCGGGAACGCTTTGAGGAATTCTACAAGCAGTGGTATCGGCCCGAGTTAATGGGAGTGATAGTGGTGGGAGATATCGATGGCGAAGATGTGGAGCAGCGCATTAAGGATGTTTTCAGTAAGCTTGAGAGCGATGAGAATGCGGTTGAGAGGACGCCTTCAGAAGTGCCGGACCACGACGAGGCTTTGTATTCAATCGATACGGATCCGGAGCTGACGATTGCCTCATTTAGAATGCTTTTGAAGCGCCCGGTAGGTCCCGACCAGAGCGCTCGAGATTATAGGCAGATGATTGTGGAACGACTATATTTTGGGATGCTGAATCGTCGCTTGGATGAGCGAGCTCGTGAGCCGAATCCTCCTTACATTCAGGCGAGCGCGACGAATAGCCGCATTGCTCGAGAAAAAGAGGCATTGCAGCAATCGGTGATTTTTAGAGAAGAACGTTATCAAGAAGGCTTGGATGCTTTGATGGGCGAGACCAATCGGGCTGTTCGGGACGGTTTCACTGCTGGAGAATTGGAACGAGTGAAAGCGGATGTTTTGCGTTCGCTCGAAAATGCTTTCGATGAGATCGATAAAACAGAATCGAACACTTACGCTGACGAGTACACTCGGGCCTACACTGTTGACGAGCCAATCCCAGGAATCGAGATGGAGCTCCGAATGACTGAGAGCTTCTTGTCCGATATTACGATTCAGGAAGTGAATGCGATTGGCAATGGATTTGCCCAGAAGACTAGTCAGGTGGCTTTGTTCAGTGGACCAGAAAAAGCTGGTTGGAAAATTCCGAAAGAGAATGAGCTGATTGCAGCAGTCGAGTCGGCGGGGATGATTGAGTTAGACCCCTATGACGATCGCTTCCTGGATGCGCCTTTGCTGGCTGAAGAGCCAAGCGATGGGTCGGTCGTATCGGAGTCGTATGATGAATCCGTGGATACGCATACCTGGGAACTTTCCAATGGGGCGAAAGTTATTGTAAAGAATACGGATTTTAAGAATGACGAGGTTTTGATGGAATCGTTCAGTCCGGGTGGGCATAGCCTGGTGATGGACGACGAATACTTATCGGCAGCGATGTCTACCATGATTCTTGGCGAAAGCGGAGCGGGCGAATTTGATTCGCTTCAGTTGGAAAAGCGTTTGGCAGGGAAAAGCATTAATGTGTCTCCGTATATAAATGGTCAATACGAGGGGTTTCGCGGGTCGTATTCGCCGAGAGACGCGGACGCGTTTTTCAGGTTGCTTCATCTTCAAGCGACAAACCCGCGTCTCGATAAGGCTGCATTTTCATCGTTGGAATCTCGATTGAAAGCGATGGTCATCAATCGCGCGCAATCGCCTCAGTCGGTTTTTCAAGATGCGATTGAAAAAAAACTCTATGGCGATCATCCGCGTCACATGCCTTTAAATATGGAGCTTCTAGACGATATCGATCCGGACTTGGCCTTGGCTATTTATAGGAGTCGATTTAAAGATTTCAGTGATTTCACATTCGTCTTCGTTGGTTCGATCGATTTGGAGGAGTTGAAGAGCTTTTCGAAAACCTACTTGGCGTCGCTTCCGTCGACTGGTCGAGAAGAGCGTGGAAGGCATTTGAATGACGACCCTGCTCCAGGGCAGAGCAACGTAACGATTGGGTTTGGTTTGGAAGAGAAAACGAGTGTTCGCGTTCTATTCAATGGCGAGGCTGAATGGTCGTCAGAAAATCGATACATTATGAGCGTGGTTCGGGATTTGTTGAACATTCGGATGCGCGAATCCTTGCGTGAGGAAAACGGAGGCACATATGGAGTTGGCGTTTACGCTTCGCTTTCTCGAGAGCCAACCGAGCGTTATTCGACGGGGTTCGCGTTTTCCTGTGAACCCGCTAACGCGGATTTGCTGATTAGCGCGGGAATCCAGCAAATCATGGATCTCCAAGAACGAGGTGTACGGGTTAAGAACTTAGAGAAGGTGCAGGAAATTCACTTGCGGGGCTACCAACGGAGCTTGAAGGAAAATAGCTTTTGGCTACGTAACTTGGCTTCTGCTGCGAGTGAAGGACGGCCGTTTAGAGAAATCATCGATTTCCCTGAACAGGTTAAAGTCTTCGATCCGTACGAGATTCAGGAAGCTGCGAAGAAGTACTTTAATTTCGAAAACGTCGTCGTTGCAAAGCTGAATCCAAAGTCCGAATAGGGAATAGGGGGATAACAGCTGTTGCGGCACCGCCCGCCCGCCGGCCTTACGTGTAAAAGACTACGCTTGAAGGATGCTTGTGAGGCGGTCGAGGTTGAGGATCTGATTGAGGGATTCCTCTTGGACGACTTCGTTGGCCAGCGTCTCTTTCTTGAGCTGTAGGCTTTGGATTTTGTCTTCGACGGTTCCTCGCGCAATTAGGCGGTAGGCGTTAACGGCATTTTCTTGGCCGATGCGGTGAGTCCGGTCGATAGCTTGCGCTTCTACGGCTGGGTTCCACCACGGGTCGTAGAGAATGACGTAGGATGCAGAGGTTAGGTTCAAGCCGGAGCCGGCTGCGCGCAGCGAGAGGAGAAAGGCGGTGATGGATTCGTCCTCTTGAAACTGATCAACCAGTTCTTCTCGATTCTTGGTTTTGCCGGTGAGCATGAGATGCTTGCATCCGAGGGCGTCGAGCTCGCCGCGAATGATCTCGAGCATTTCGACGAACTGGCTAAAAATTAGCACTTTGTGACCTTCATCCATTAGTTCGGATACGTGGTCGAGCAAGGCTTCCATCTTCGCGCTTTTCATGTCGGCGTACGCGGGATCGATGAGACGGGGATGGCAGCAAATTTGACGGAGTCGGAGTAGAGAGGAAAGGATGTTGAAGCGTTCTTTCTCGAACTCGGCGTCAGATTGAATGCTGCGGAGGCTTTGTTGAACGCTTTTAAGTTCGGCGGTGTAGAGGTCCTTCTGATCTCCCTCGAGTTCGCATGTAAGTGTTTCTTCTATACGATCTGGGAGATCTGGCGCAACTTGACCCTTGCTGCGGCGCAGCATGAAATGTCTCGTCCGTGCGTATAGGCGCCGCGGGGAGTCTGAATCGGATTCCTTGTATTGGCGCTTGAATAACGCTTGATTTCCCAGGAGTCCTGGCATTGCGAAGGCGAAGAGACTCCACAGATCGAGGATCCGATTTTCAATCGGCGTACCGGTTATGATGATACGGTATTCAGACTTGAGGGCACATGCTGTTTTGGCCGTTTGCGATTGAGGGGTTTTGATGTATTGTCCTTCGTCGAGAGCTGCGACGGTCCATTGTTGTTCCAAGAAGAAGGAACGATTGATCCGTAGTTGCGAATAGTTGGCGACGAGGATATCGATTCCTGATGCGCTCCATGATGCCGAGTGAACCAAGGCTGGGTCGAAAACGGCGATCGAAAGGAGTTCCGTGTGACGTTCGACTTCCTTTTTCCAGACGTGCATCACGGACTTCGGACAGACGACGAGAACTTGGAATGGCTCTTCGGGAGAGCGGTGCAATTTGAGCCAAGTCAGCCAAGTCAGAGCCTGAAGCGTTTTACCCAGTCCCATATCGTCGGCGAGGATACCTCCGAATCGGTTATGGGAGAGAAAAGATAGAAAACGGAATCCTTCTTCTTGGTAAGGGCGGAGCTGAGTGTTGATTCCCTTGGGAAGATTAGCCGGCGTTTTGGCGGAGATGTCTCTGGCCCGTTTGCGGATATTGCGAACAAGTGCCTTGTCGGCGGCGTCTTCGAGGCGCGTTTCAGCGAGCTGCATCGCGTGAAAGGAATGGGAGTCGGTTGCGGACTCGTCGTTGTTTAGTCCCAGTTGGCGCAGTAGCTCTTGCTGGGAGGGAGCGACGGTTGGGTCGAAGCGTTTCCAGCCTTTGCCGGGAAGGTGGACGAAGTCGCCTTTGGCCTTAAGGAGCAACTGCTGCTCGTTTTCGGTCAGGTTGACGTCGAGCAATTCAGGTTCCAGGCGAACGTCGAACCAGTCCTGGTTGTCGTTGGAATCGATGCGAAGGGCGTAGCGGCCGATTGGTTTTCCATCGACTAAAGTATCGAGCTCGTCGTCGGCGACAATTTGGAGCTCGCTGGGGAAGCGTTGTATCCAGTGAGTGAAGGCGCTGGGGAAATCAAGGTCGATTGGGCGTTGCCAGACGCCTTGGTCCACTTCGGTCAGCTCGAATTCGTGAAAAGGGGTTAGGTATGGCGTAGCATCCGGATACTCGAACAGGGCTCCTTTTTCGGCTTGAGAGGATTCTTCTTCGGTTTCGAGATTCGGCGACGGGGCCCAGCCTTGGTCTGTTAGGACAAACCAATGTTTTTGATCGCGGGAGACGGCTGCGAGGGAAACCCGCAGCATGCTATGCCGATTGAGCGCATCCTGGTTCTCAATTGCATCGCAATAGATACGCGATTGAAGGGGCACGGCGACGATTTGACCTTTGAGTTGTTCGGGAAGTTCGAGGCTCTGATTCCTAAGAAAGAGCAAGCCTTCCGGGCTTTCGATCGCTTCTTGCGGAATATTGAAAGGTTGGTTCGGGTCGGCGTCGGTTTTTAGGGAGCCTGGGCCGCGATAAAGGGCGTCGCCTTGCAGGTAGAGTGCTTGGGAACCGGGAAGATAGACCATCGAGTACGGTGCGGGTTGGCCGTCTTCGAAAATAAGGGTAAGCTGGTAGTTGCCCGAGCGATTAGGGCCACTCTCCGAACCGGTCCATTTGAGACGCTCTTCGCGAATGGCGAGGGTAATGCCTTCTTTGTTGACAATACGGGTGCTGGTATCGGCTCGGTGGATAAGAAGATTGAGAAAGGAGCAATCCTCCGCTTTGTCTAAATCGATTCGGGTTCTTTGGGTCGAGCGGTAGTATTCTTGGAAAAGTGCGCATAGCGGTAGACTTGGTGCTGCAAAACGATCGAGAAAGCCGAAGTCCTTAGCGAGCCACTGGGCCATTTCTTTGGCGGCTAGCGGTGCGTAATCGGAATAGCCAGTGGCTTTGCCTTCCCACTTGAGCGAACGTCCTTGCAGTTTTAGCCGAACGTCGAGCGATCCTGTGTGGCTGAACTCGCGTCGCTGGGATAGGTTGCCGAGTCGGTTTTTCCAAAGGCGTGATTCTTTCTGGCGTTGGCGGGAGAGAATCTCCGAACGGGTAGCATCGATTTGAGTGTGTTCTTCGAGGAATTTTGGGATGACGAGTTTGCGGTCGTTCAAAAGGAGCGCAATGTATTGCCATAGCGAATACTCGTCTTCCGGTTGTTCGATCCAGAGTCCGTTGGTGACTGGAGCTTTAGGGTCTTTCTCTACAAAAAGGATTTTGGAGTCGAGCAGGGCGATATCCTTGACGTGCAAGGCATCTTTCCAATCGAGCATGTCGAGCAGTTCGGTTAGGACCTCGAAGTACTCGTTCTCATTTTTGGAAAGCGCCCGTCCGGCGGTCTTCTCGACCTCGTCTTTCCATTCTTTTATCGTTTTCCCCATGCGGCAGTTAAGCCTCTGAAGGCTTTTGATCTGGACGGTACAAGTCGCCCAGAGCGATGCAATAGGAAATAGTGTGCGGTCAGATTGGAGATAATTTAACAGATGCCATGGTCCTCGCTGATGCTAGAAGCGTTTCGCTCTAATGCAGGGAAGCGTCGAGCAGGGTGTACAATTCCTCTTCGGTGACGCGCTTTTGTTCGGTTGTGTCGCGATCGCGGAGAGTGACGGTGCCGTCTTTTTCGATGGTATCGAAATCGATGGTAACACACCAAGGCGTTCCGATTTCGTCCATGCGGCGATAACGTCGGCCGATGGCACCGGAGGCATCCCAGAACGTATTGTACCGCTTTTGGAGTTTTTCGTAGATCCCGTGCGCACGTTCGACGAGTTCGGGCTTGTTCTTGAGCAATGGTAGTACAGCGACCTTGTAAGGGGCTATCCGCGGATGAAATTTCATGAGCGAGCGTTTCTCCCCGCCGACTTCGTCTTCGGTATAGGCTGCTGTGAGCAGGGCGAGAAGCAAGCGGTCGACGCCAAGCGAAGGCTCGATGACGTGCGGGATGTATTTCTTCTTGGCCGCTTCATCGAAGATCTCCATAGGCTTGCCAGAATGCTCGGCGTGCTGGGTGAGATCGAAGTTGCTCCGGGCCGCGATGCCCCAAAGCTCTTGTTTTCCAAACGGAAACTCGAAAGTGATATCGGTGCAGGCTCGCGCGTAGTGAGCGAGTTTTTCGTGCACGTCGCGGCCAAGCATTTCTTCAGGAAGGCCAATTGATAGCAGCCAGTTTTGGCAGCAAGCTATCCAGTCTTGATGGATGGCTTCCCAGTCGGCTTCTGGAGAAATGAAGTATTCGATCTCCATTTGCTCGAATTCGCGGGAACGGAAAATGAAGTTCTTCGGCGTGATTTCGTTGCGGAAGGCTTTACCGATCTGAGCGATGCCAAAGGGAATCTTAACGCGGCCGGTGTCGACGACGTTTCGGTAGTTGGCGAAAATGCCCTGGGCGGTTTCGGGGCGCAGGTAAGCGACGTCGGAGCTGTCGCTGAGGGCGCCGACCTTGGTTTCGAACATCAGGTTGAATTCGCGCGGAGGCGTGAGCGATCCTGGTTCTCCGGTTGCGGGAGATGGAATGAGCTCATACTCCGAAGGGTCGGCCTCTGTGTAGTCCTTCAGCTCGATGGGGCCGAGTTCGCCTTGATGACCGCCTTTGCGCTTCATCTTTTCGGCGGCGGCTTCAGCTTCGGCCTGCATTTTGCCGTCTTCTAGAATAGAGATGTAGCCGATTGTCTCGTTGTTCACGCGAACGGGAGCGAAGAAAAACTGGTCGGCACGGTAGCGCATTTTGGATACCTTGCAGTCGACCATCGGGTCGGAGAACCCACCTACGTGGCCTGAGGCTACCCAGATCTTGGGCGACATTATGATCGACGAGTCGAGTCCTTCGATATCGGCGCGGCGATGGACCATATCTTTCCACCAGGCGTCTTTGATGTTCTTCTTAAGCTCAACGCCGAGAGGGCCAAAGTCGAAGAAGCCGTTGTAGCCGCCGTAGATTTCCGATGATTGAAAAATGAACCCACGACGTTTACAGAGGGCTACGATGGCATCCATGAGAGGATTGCTCGATGCTTTGGCTTTGGACATAAGGCGTGTTTAAATGGTTGGGAAGGTGATGGGGGTCAAGCTTTGCGATGGGCTCGCGTGGCAGAACAGGGTTTTTTTGGAAATACTTCTCCAACAAGGCGATTGAGTTCGGTAATTTGGTTGCCAAGCGAGTTTGGATCATCTTTGACTCTCCAGCTACAGTAAGAACCTGATTTTTTTACCATGGCCGAATTAGAAGGAAATTGTCTCGTTGGGCAGTCGGGCGGACCGACAGCCGTTATCAACGCAACACTCGCAGGCGTCATTGACGAAGCGCTCAACTATGAGTGCATCGAAGAGATTTATGGAAGTCTCAATGGAGTGCTTGGCATTCTGAATGAGGATTTCATCGATTTGGCATCGGAGTCGCAGCAAGCGATTCGAGGTTTAAGGGCGTCTCCTGGAGCGGCCTTGGGAACCTGCCGGTTTCAGTTTAAAAAGGAGGCTGATTACGAGCGTGCTTTGGAAGTGTTCAAGACGCACGATATTCGCTACTTCTTTTACATAGGGGATAACGATTCGATGGCGACTGCGGCGAAGCTGAACAGCATCGCGATCGAACAAGGCTACGAATTGCGCGTGATCGGCATTCCTAAGACGATTGACAACGACATCACTCGTACGGATCACACGCCGGGTTACGGTAGCGCTATCAAGTATGTCGCGACGACGGTTCGCGAGATGGCCTCGGATAGCGAGGCTGTCGGGCAAGGCGACTATGTTTCGATTCTGGAAGTGATGGGGCGAAATTCCGGTTGGATCGCCGCTGGAGCCTCGCTTTGCAAGCGCCGCGACTATCCGCACGATCCGCCGCATTTGATTTATATTCCAGAGGTGCCTTTCTCGAATGAGAAATTCATCGAAGACGTGCAACGCGTGCTTCAATGCGAAAAGTACTGCGTGATCGTGGTAGGCGAAGGTTTGGTCGACAGCGACGGAAACTACGTGGCTTTAGGTTCTTCCAGTACCGATGCGTTCGGCAACGTACAATTAGGCGGCTCGGGGGAGTACTTACGCAACCTAGTTGATAAGACTCTCAATGTGAGTGCTCGTTCTTGTAAGTTGGGCATCGCTCAGCGCTCGGCGACGCATTGCGCATCGAAGACTGATTCCGACGAGGCGTATTTGGTCGGTCAGGATGCGGTGATCGCAGCAGTTCAAAAGGGCGAGTCGGGCAAGATGATCAGTCTGCAGCGCACTGAATCGGAATCGTACGCTTGCGAAACTGGATTGGCGGATCTCGGCGAGGTTTCGCAAGGCACGAAACGTATTCCCAAAGACTGGATCAATGACGATGGAGTGAGCATGAACTATCCGTTCATCAAATACGCGACTCCTTTGATCCAAGGGGAAGTGAAGGCTCCGTTTGAAAATGGTCTCCCAGCGTTCACGAAGCTGAAGCGCGTCCGAGTTGATAAGCAGCTCGCCGCTTATGAGCAGTAGGTGCTGAATATCGAATTAGCAAATTTCCGGACCCCTTGGATCGATTGAGATCCAAGGGGTCTTTTTTGCATAGTTTGAATAGCTAGGCGGCGTTGAAAGGTGAATTTTGTAAAATTCCCCGCAATGGTGATGAAAAGCCGTTGATTTCTAGACTCTTCGACGCGAGGGTGGGAAATGTAGTCGGGTGTTTTGCTCCTGTTCTGCAGCCGATCTATTTTATGGAGCCCATCCCACATTGGAAACGACCGGAACGCTGGCTGGCGTTTTTTATGACATTGTTGGCGACTTGTTCGTTTTTGGCGATGGTTCCGGTCGATCCCCAATTGAAGGCCGAGTTGGGAGTGGTTTTGAGCGGGGAGACGAATAGTTTCGTGGATCAGCTACGCGAGGGCGCGGCGGCTCCAACGGTGATCGGGCACTGGACATCCTTGGCTCCGCCAATGCTGGCGGTATTGGTTGCCTTGTTTTTCAGATCTATGGTCTTTGCTTTGATTTCGGCGTTCGTCGCTGGTTCGTTTTTATCGTTCGGACTGAATCCTTTGGTGGTGGCGACTTTGGCGCTCCACGATTATGTGTGGGAGACCCTGACATCGAGCTTCAATCTCTACATTTTCCTCTTCTTGTTTACCTTGGTAGGCATGGTGCATCTGCTGTCGAAGAATGGCGGCTTGGCCGGTTTGGTCGCTGGACTGGGAAAAGTGGCGACAAGCCGTCGGAAGGCTTTGGTATCGATCGGTCTTGCGGGCGTGGTGATGTTTTTCGATGACTACTCGAATACGGTGGTACTGGGCAATACGATGCAGAAGCTATCGGACAAGTGGCGTATCTCGCGAGAAAAGCTCGCTTACCTGGTCGATTCGACCACGGCGCCGGTTGCGGGTTTGGCAGTGCTCTCAACCTGGATCGCTTTCGAGGCGATGCTCTTGGGGGGCGAAGCGAAAGAGCTCGGAATAGATCTTTCTGGATACGAAATTTTCCTCGAGCTCTTGCCTATGCGTTTCTACTGCATCGGTACGTTGATCTTTATGTTCATGAGCTCTGCCCTGGGGCGTGATTTCGGGCCAATGTATAAGGCTGAGCGTCGCGCGGCTTTGGAAGGCAAAGTTCGGGACGATAGCAGCGAAGCCTTGGGGATACAGGCTACGGAAAATAGAGAGCCAGAGGCGGATACGCCTAAGCGCTGGTATAATGCGGTAATTCCTATTTTCTGCGTAATCTTTGGAATTGTATTTGGAATTCTATTTCTTGGGCGCTATCGAGTTCTCGAAAATGGTGGAGCATTTTCCTTAGCACGTTTCGAGGATTGGCGATTGGCCTTTGGCGTGACGATGAGCAATGCCGATGGAGCGGGTGCGATGCCAGTGCTTTTTTTGGCGTCTTTGGTGGGCGGCATCGTTGCCTTCGCTTTGACCTTGGGGCAAGGGTTGATGAGCGTTCGGGAGTCGTGTAGAACTTACATTAGCGGAATGCCCACGATGTGGATGGCTATCTACATTTTGATGATGACTTGGGCGATGCGGGCGATTTGCGAAAACCTTGGAACCGCGCAGTATTTGATTGCGTTGCTAGGAGATGACATGCCGGTGTGGACATTGCCCTTGTTTACTTTCGCTGTAGCGGCTGCGATGTCTTTCGCGACGGGTACGAGTTGGGGAGCCATGGGAATCTTGATACCAATTATTCTGCCGCTTTCATTTTCGTTGGGAGCCTACGAAGCCGGGGGAGAAATTCTATTTTTCCTTACTGCAGCAGCGATTTTAGATGGAGCGATATTCGGCGATCATTGTAGCCCGATTAGCGATACGACGGTGCTAACGTCCAT
>JABITN010000131.1 GCA_018700525.1 Opitutales bacterium | reverse complement strand
TGCCGCCCTATGGGCATCGATGGGGCATCACGTAAAGTTCGTATCCACTACAAATGGCGATATTGGCCACGCAGTTCAAGCGGGCGCCCAGCTCGCCAAACGACGCACTCAGGCTCAACAGAAATAGAAACGAGAATATTTTATTCATAGAAATATGTACCCAAGATTCAGTTACATTAGAACTTCACCTTGTACGGCCAGCCTGGGACGTCGACCTTGATTGGCTTGCGCTCCTCGTTCATGGGATGAAACTGGAGCTCGGTTTCCCGGTTCTTGGTGTCAAAGAGGATGCTAGCATCGAGCATATTGAGTGAAGAAATGGTCCCATAAAAATGGTGGATGAATGGGGCATGCTAGAGGAATCGGCTTAATTGAATTTCCTATCAACAAAGAAAAGGGCCCCGTCTAAACGGGGCCCTTCTATCCCAAACTATTGCTAACTAGAAACGAAACGTATTCGTGACGAAGAACTGCCTTTCATTGGGAATGCGAATAGTCGCGATCGCCCCGTCAGGATTGATGGTTACCGGTATATCGTCGTTGCCATTGCTCCGATAGAGATTACGTGCATTGAGCTGTATGCTCCAATCCATCTTGCCGTTAGCGATTGGTCGACCATAGCGGAAGAAAAGATCGCCATTAATTTCGTCTGGCCCAAGAAAAGCATTCGCGAGATCGGGAATCTGGTTCCCCACATCGTCCAAGAGCAGCGGATATCCCGCAGCTAACTGGTCTTGATACCGAAGCGCGCCTCCGATGCTGGCCCCTTTTAGAAGCCCTTCGGAGAAGCCATAGCGAGTAATAAAATTGGCTCGCCACTTGCGAAGCTCTTGAGAAACCGTACCGTCTTTCGCCAGGACACCTCTGACCCCTGCCATGACGTTCCTATCTTGTTGGGCATAGGTTGACGGCGATCCCCTGAATGGCTGGGTCGCCATATTCGCCATGCCAGAGTTCGCGAGGTTTTGCTCCATAACAAAAGCGAAGGGAAAGGCTACCGGCCCTGTATTGGAAACGACTGTCTCCTGCTTGGCGAGATTCAACGAAACCGTCCAGTTCTGGGTAACCTGCCCCACAAGATCCATCTCGAATCCTTTCGCGACAACGTCAAAGGTGTCGTCCACGCCTACGGGCCGAGTATCTTCAAAGGTGTGGAATATAGAATTATCCGCTGGATTCACGTTCTCGACCACCTCGTAGTTGTAAACACTCTTCAATTCGGAAGGTAGCAGATTGATAATTCCCGCGTACCATTCGTCATAGGTCGTAAAGCCACCCAGGGGGCCATCCGTATCTTCAAACGGCATATTGTTATCCTCCGCTTCGAAAACCGAAGTCAACCAGCCACCAACGCGTCCGGCGATACCACCGACCGAACTTCGTATCGAGTCCGAACGGCCATTGGCGTTTACAGTCTTGTACCAATTAAACCGAGCAGATAATTTCTGATCTAGCAGCGACACCGTGAATCCGTGTTCCTTAGTAGAACCGAACGGGCTTGCCAGAGGCTGATTGAGGATGTTGTTCGAAATACCCGACGGCTGGAAACTCTCTGCTTCGTAGTAATGCGCGCTCAGGTCCATTCCAAAAGGAAGTTCAAAGAGCATCTCTTCCGGGAAGTACCCTACTAAGCTCCAGGTAAAGGTCGAATCTTCGGCAGAAGAAGCCGGTGAGCTTTCCAATCGGAGCTGCTCGGTATTAAATTCGCCTTCAGGCGTCCACAGCGTTAGAGCGTCGGGATTGCCTGGATCAAAGCGATCTCTGACCGGTTGCAAATGCTGATACGCGTCCTCGGAATCCGTCCGCCAGGCAAACTGAGAAACGATATGCTCACTCAACCAACGACTCTGGATCGACAAAGCGTCCGACTTGAGGACGTTTTGCGACAAGCCTGCCCAGTCGAGATGATCGACCAGTACCCAATCGGCCACTCCCGGCCCGTCGACCGCATTGTCATTATTGAAATAGATGACTCGATGCACGTCCCCTAATTCGGGCCATTTGATTTGGACGGTATCCGTTACGCGAACATCATTGAAATCGGTTGCATTCGCCGCAGACGGACCCAGGTAAGTAGCTACTCTCAGGTACCGCCTGAAATTGTCGTTCGTACCGTTGGAGATGGCGCGTGCTGCCGGATCAGGGCCTTCTCGCGCATTCCAGATAGGGCGGTGCTTCTCGTTGGAGAAATCGTTGGTACGCTCTTCGAAAAGCCCAGTGAAGGTATGGCTACCAAAGATCTTGCCGAGATTGTCTGAAGGAAGAATGTCCTCGAAGTCCAAGGTGCCAAACAATGTCGCCCGATAGGTTTGCTGCTTGTCCGTCTGGTAATTAGTCGAAATGCCCTCTCCGTTGTTTCTTCCCTGGTCATGGGCAATGATTACGGGGCGTCCGAAATTCTCATTGACGAAACTATCGCCGAACCCATCGAGATCGGTATCCCCATTAGGCTGATGCGTTGTGATATCAACATGGATGGTCTTATAAACGCCCTGACTAAAAGGCAAGCGACTTACTTGATCCCGGTTCTGCTGGTCGACCGAAATATCGAAACCGGCCTTCCCACCCCAAAACGTCTGCTGGACGGTAGCCTGATAGGTATCGAAATCCGTGTTGACGAAGTTGCTCGTGCCTTGAAGCAGATTGTTGTGGTAGTCGAAAATATCGCGATTCTGGATACTGAGCGCCGAGAAGTTCGGAAGCCTCAGTATAGCGTTGTTGGACCACATCTGATCCAAAGTCGCAAATCCATTGGGCCGCCAGCGGGCAAACATGCCGGATATCCCCGCCAGCGCCGGATCGTTGAAGCCCGCTTGTGTACCGGGATCGCCAGAACCGTAGGTCACTGCTGGATATATGAACCAAGCTTTCAACCACGGAGTCGACAACCAGTCAGGGCCACGGGCGCCCAGAAACCGATTGAAGGCGACTTTGGGAACAAAGCGGCCCGCAGCTGTTGCATATTCATCGAGCGTCATGCCTTCCGGAACCGTAGCCAAACCAGCGCCTACCGCGTCCCTGATGTCGCCAGGAGTCAGGCCGATCGATTGTTCGACATCCAAGTCCTCAACGTTCACACCGGGTACGCTTAGTAGATTCAGCGGATCTTCATACCCCGTGTACCAGCCGGAAATACCATCATGGGGAGGAATGACATCCGGGGGATTACGCTTTATTTCGCCGTTTTCAAAATTGAGCCGAACTGTTGTCGGGTCGAGCCAGGACGAATTCTCGTTCTTGAAAGCCTTCCAATCAATCGTGGCGAAAAAGCGGGTGTCTTCTTCGAAAGCCGGTTCCTGCTTGAACTTAATGTCCTCGTGCATAGCCGAAACTCGGACCGCTAATCGGTCCTCCACCAACGTTCGATTGAAGTCGAAGGTCCCGCGGAGTCCTCCGCGGTGATCGAAACGAAAAGAGACCTCGCTAAAATCGCTGCCTATCGCAGCTGTATTGAGCGTGTTGTCGATTACTCCACCCGGAGAGCCTAACCCGAACAATACAGAGTTCGGCCCTCTGTTAATCGTCACACGCGACGTGTTATAGCCATCGAACGGAAGTAGTGAACGAAAGTAGTCCCGCGTAACAACCGCTGCATCCAATCCTCTGATACGCTGCCCTCCTTGGGGATTGACGCGCTGGTCGTTGGTATTGGCTCGTTCCCCTGCAAAACTGGAACTGGAAAAGTTGCCTTGCGTTCCGCCAACTTCAGCACTGCCAACGTAGGACAATAGCGATTCGCCATCAGTCGCGCCGGTGTCCTCCATAAATTCCTTAGTAACGACAGCAATCGAAGAGCCGAGATCGCTTATCTTAGAGCGGATACGGGATCCGGCCAACGTGGTGGTTGCCCGATATCCACTATCTTCTTTCGCTTCGACAGAGAAGGGACTTAACTCGTAAACTTTATCTTTCAAATCATCATTCTGACCAAAAGAGCTTGTAGTAACGACAATGCTTGCAACAACCGCTAGAGTAGCGACGACGCGATTATTTCTGATAAAACCGCTGGGTAGGTTTTCCATAATTATCTATTTTAATGGGGTGAGTTGTTAATGGAGATCACTCGATAGAAGCCTCCATAATTAAGAATACCTTGAATTGAGACTATCCCTTGAAAGCTGGCGAGAGCCTTGAAATAATTCGTGTTTTATTTTACTATTTAAAGCTGGCAGAATCGAATTAAAACATTTCACTTATAAAAGAGAATCCATACCCATCAAGAGGGCTTAACTCTTTCTCTTTTTCATCTAGATGATGAAAAAAACGACCGTTAGAGACTTATACATCGAATGCTCCCAGATGCTTCCCCTTGCCTAAGAAATATATTTCGATGTCAAATCCAACTACAATCTCATCAATCGCCGATAAGGCAGGAGTCTCAAAATCGACCGTTACGCTTGCCCTGAAAAACAGTCCGAAAGTCGTCGAGGAAAAGCGTCTCAAAATACAGAAGATCGCTCGTGAATTAGGCTACAAACCCAATCCATTGGTCACCGCTCAAATGGCCCATATTCGCCAAAAGAAAAAGCAAAAGTTGGTGACGTCAATCGGTTTCTTGAGCACATGGTATGACGAAGATCATCACCAGCGCCTTCGCTGGCCAATCATCGGGCGATTTTGCGCGGGGGCTAAAACGAGGGCTGAAGAATTAGGATTCGTATTCGAGCTATTCGAATTCGATCTAAATAGAATTTCCAGCTCTCGAATTCAGCAAATACTTGAAAGTCGCAATATCGATGGGCTCGTGCTCGCACCGCTACAAACGTCAACGGAGCAAATCAACTTAGATTGGGCACCCTTTTCGCTGTCGACAATCGGCTACTACAACGCTTTCGACAAAATACACCGTGTATTCTACGACAATTTTCATTGCATGCAATTGGTCATGGCGAGGCTTGTGGAATACGGCTACAAAAGAATAGGATTCATCACGAACCAGGAGACTGAAACTCGTGGGGGCCATTTTTGGGGCGGAGCTTATCTCGAGTTCCAATTTCGCCTTATTCCAGAGAATCAACGCGTTCCTTTACTGAGTATGACGAAGCTAGAAACGGATCTCGAAACGCACGATTTCGAAAAAATACACGATTGGTATTTGAAACATAGGCCTGATGTAATGATCAGTTTCCTTGATAATACGCTTCATTACTTCGAGTCGCGAGGCTACACGGCTCCAGAAGATTTTGGATACATGGCACTCACCTGGACGAAGGATATGGGTGACTGTTCCGGCTACAACCAAAGCCTTGAGGGTGTCGGGGCCACAGCGGTGGATGTCGTGGTCGATGGGCTCAATCGGAACGAACGAGGCATGCCACGAAACTACTCGACAACCTTACTAGAGGGCAAGTTCATCGAGGGCAAATCTTTGAAAATGCGTCTACCAGAGTAGGCCCGAGCACGCTCGTAGACGCGCAGGCCTGCTCAGTTCCCGAAGCCACCTGCCTTTCGACATGCTCGAGGCCCTAAGATTCTCGAAGGAGCAAGTAGGGACCCTACAATTCATCAAACATTTGGGTTATATGAGTCGGACTTTGTTATAGTCGCTTTGTTTGAGAAGGGGCCTATAACGCGGTACCTCGCAATCGCGAAGGTCTTACGATCAAACATCATTATTGTTCGATGCCATTTAATTAATTCGTGTTTTATTTCATTGATTCATAGCCCTTATCCTAGGAACGAATGGGGGTCCAAGTAAGTTCTTTTTATCGAATCCAATTACCCAATACACGTTTATGACCGCACTTAAAAGCAGCCGTCCCAATATTATCCTAATCATTACCGACCAACAGAGATACGATACGATCGCCGCCTTGGGATTCGACTACATGACGACCCCCAACCTAGATCGGCTCGTCAACGAGGGGGTCAGTTTCGATCAATGCCATGTCACGGCGGCTTCGTGCGCGCCATCGAGAGCGTCGCTCTTCACAGGCATGTACCCTCACAGCACAGGCGTATTGAAGAACGCGGATGCCTGGAAGCGCTCCTGGGTCGAAGACTTGAACAAGTCTGGCTACCACTGCGTCAATATCGGCAAGATGCATACATGGCCCTTCACGACTCCTATGGGATTCCACGAACGTCATGTGGTGGAAAACAAGGACCGATTTCTGGAAGGACGCTATTACTTCGATGAATGGGACAAAGCCCTTCAATCGCGCGGCCTCGTAAAACAGCAGCGTGAACTGTATCGAGAATACGACGACTACAAGAAATCGATGGGCGCGTTCGAGTGGGAGCTTCCGGATGACATGCATTCAGATATATTTGTTGGAGATCGCACCTGCTGGTGGCTGGAAAACTATCCCAAGGCCGAGCCGCTCTTTTTGCAAATAGGCTTCCCAGGACCCCACCCTCCCTACGACCCGACTAAGCGTTTTCTCGACGAATATATCGACAAGGAACTCCCGCTGCTTCCGGTCAGTCAAGAAGAGCTCGATAGCCAGCCGCCCGCTTACAAGGAACTTCGCCGGCATAACGCGGAAGTGGATCACGACTCGGTTGTCCACCTGCTAGAGCCAACAGAAGCCCAACGCCACCGCCAGCGAGCGCACTACTTGGCGAATGTGAGTATGATCGATGAGCAAGTCGGGAACATTATGGATACGCTCGAGAAACAGGGCTATCTGGAAAACTCGGTGATCATGTTCACCTCCGATCACGGCGACTGCATGACGGATCACGGTCATATCCAAAAGTGGACCATGTACGAGCAAGTGACCCGAGTTCCCCTCCTTGTCTGGAGTTCTAAACACATAACGGGCGGCAAGCGCATTGAAGGTCTCTGCCAGTTGATGGATATCGGACCAACCGTTCTCGAAATGGCTGGCCTAGAAAAACCGGATTGGATGGAGGCGCATTCACTTTTACCAGCTTTGGGAAGCGCCTCGGAGAAATGGACTCCCCGCGAATACGTATTCGCCGAGCAAGTCAAAGACGGTAACTTAACGGGAGCCGAATTCGTCACCATGGTCAGAGGCGTTCGCTGGAAGCTCGTGCATTTTCTGGATGAACCTTTCGGACAGCTTTTCGACCTCGATCAAGACCCCCATGAGAATACCAACTTATGGGACGATCCACAGAGAGCGGAAACGAAACGCCACCTCCTAGACGTCCTCCGAGAATGGCGCATACGCAGCGCCATTCAAACCCAAGACTACTTCGCCGCGAATCGCTAAGCGCATAATCAAACCGATTTCTACCCAAATGGATAACGGCTTTATAAGGGCTATTCATCTGTTCGTAATGGTAGGTGTTGTTTAAAAAAATCTCTCGGCACGGGCGGAGATTCCCCAAAAACTTAATACTAGAGATTTTCACTCCGCCAGGATCTGGCGACTCTCCTTCCACTTGGATCGATGATTGCGAACCCAATTGAGTAACGCCCTATCGAAACCGATATCCTTTCCGGCCTTCTCAGACCCTAGCCATTTACGCCTTAGAGCGCGTCCTCTTTGATCGGCTTGGTGCCCCCACCATCATCCCTTTAGCCTGTCCCTATCGTTGAAAGCCGGGTGCGTCGGGTCGCCCCCGAAACTGGAAAAGGCAATAGGCATTCAAAATACTCGACGCGTTTATCTCAATAAGCGCGGTCGCAAACAAAGGGTTCGAGAACTCCACCGGAACTTGTATATTCATTGATCTACTACGGATACGTTCCATTTAACGGATACAAGTCTTTCTCTAATGCGGGCAAGGCTTGCACATACGGCTGAATCACTGGGAAGCTCTCCGAAAACGAGGTTCGAAAAGTCACCTAGATACACAGAACGCAACTTTGACCATGTTTGCTCTAGATCCGCGAAGATAAGCGCCTCTTGCGGAGGGTTTGAGAGCCAGGCGTTGTTGTTCTTGTAGCTAACTACGTCGTTTTTCGCGACTGAAAGCAAAAGCGGTTCAAAGTCTGCCGATTCGAAGAAGGCTTTCAATTCAGTGTCATTCAGTAGCTTGTACAGGTCGTAAGTGTGGCGGATTTTGAGTCTAAGATCGTCAATTGGATGTTCGCCGTAGCTGAAACGCACCAGACTCATGATCTTTTCGCAAAGCGTGCGCTCGGGGCGAAGAGCGGTTACCTGGAAAGGGGCTAGATCCCATTTCTCGACAAGCGATTGCTGGCCGCGTTCGATCATCATGCCACTTACATATGCGCTCAGAGTTCGCTTCGTATAGGGCTCGAAGCTTCCCAGCCAATTTGCCTCGACCACAATGAAGCTGCCTCGAACTTGACCTGGATTGCCAACGAACAGATTGGGATAGCCATGAGCAGTTTTCCGATTCATTCCCATTCGGCGCGTGAGTCCCTCGACCTCGACTTCCGGCAAGACAGCAGATACCGCCGCTCCGACTCGTTTGAGCTTTTCCTTGAGCTGATTCCCTGAATCGGAATCGCTGCGCACGACGACGAGATCAATATCCTCCGAGAATCGGTCGATCATACCAAAACACTTTGATAACGCTGTGCCGCCTTTGAATATGGTTTCCGCTCCGATCGGATCTGAAAAAATCGCCTTAAGCGCGTAGGTTACCCAGTAGTCCTTTTCGATGTAAGTTTCGGGAATGTCCATCGCTTGGGCGGTAGCGATAACGGCCTGCCGAAACAGCGCCTGATCTTCGTGCAGTCTCATGCTATATTCCAGTTCCCGGCCTCCGCGAGGATCTTAGAGGCTCCAGGGATTTTGTACCGCGTAATCGGGTTTAAGGACCGTTTTAGCCTCTCGAGATTGAGGGTTGCTGGGTTGATCTGTTCCAGCATCGCGCCAAGCAAGGCACGAGCGGAGGGAGGATATTTTAGGGCGAGGCGAACTAGACTTGCTTGCTCGTCGGAAGAACAATCCGCGATCAACGCTACAAGACGTTGGCACGCATCGGCTACCCTGGTATCCGGAATCTTCTTCACGTAACGCAGAGAGTCTAGGAGCTGAAGCAAGGGGATATTCTCCTTGGTGATGGTGTTTTTCTGTTTGACGAACGAGATCGTGTAGCGGCCGCGCCTGAAGGCGGGACGTGTCTCGTTTTTGCCAATCTGGATTGTGTTGCTGACCTGAGTGCTCAGTCCTAGCTGAGGGTAG
>JABITN010000251.1 GCA_018700525.1 Opitutales bacterium | reverse complement strand
TCAACTTACGCGGTCGCCGCAAGCGACGCCCCTACGGATTTTATTAGGCAGGCTCATAGAAATTTTACCAGAGGGCTCGCTCGCGCGATGCTTGCGTTTTTGTTGATGTCAACAGTAGTCGCCGACGAGTTACGCGTACTTTCTGGGGATTTGCCAAATGGGGTCCAGCCGGAGCAAATGGTTGAATCCTGGATGAACCAGAAGCTGCTCGCTTCCTATGAAGATTGGAAAGAGGGTTTCGTTCGTCGTCAGACGGAAGGCGGCTGGGAAGAGCATCATAGGGCGCTGAGGCAATCGCTGATAGAATCGATCGGAGGTTTGCCGGAGAAGACGCCGTTGAATGCTCGCGTTACGGGAGTCATTGAACGTCCGGGTTTTCGAGTGGAAAAGATTCTTTTTGAAAGCCGTCCTGGTTTTTTCGTGACAGCATCGCTTTATCTTCCCGATCGGGCTCGATTCAGCGGTCTCCGACCTGGCGTGCTTATTCCCTCGGGACACGCAAAGCCGGCCAAGGCTCACGATGAGTATCAGTCAATGGGGGCGTTGCTGGCGCTTAACGGATTCGTGGGGTTCGTATTCGATCCGCTTGATCAGGGGGAGCGTATGCAGTACCGGAAAGACGATGGCAGTATGCCGTATTATGGGACGCACATGCACATGCAGGAAGGTATTGTTGCGATGCTTTTGGGCGAAGGTTTGATTCAGTATTTTGCCTGGGATGGAATTCGAGCTTTGGACTATTTGGCAAGTCGTCCTGAAGTGGATACGAATCGTTTGGGTATCTCGGGCAATAGCGGAGGCGGCACGCAAACGTCTTATATTTTTGCATTAGACGATCGACTAAAGGCGGCAGCTCCGAGTTGTTGGCCGCATTTGGCGAATCGTCAGCTCAAAGATTCGATGGGGGATATGGAGCAGATGAATTACGGGATGTTGGCTATGGGGCTGGAACATCCTTCGTTCTTTTTGATGCGAGCTCCCGCTCCGGTTAAAATACTCGGGGCTACTCACGATTTTTTCCAGATCGATGCGGTATGGGAAGGCTTTCGTTTTATCAAACGCCACTACACGGATCTCGGATACTCCGAGCGAGCGGATATATTGGAAAACAATACGGGACATAATTATGACCAGACGCAGCGCGAAGCGGCGGTGAGGTGGTTTGACCAATGGTTGAATAAAAATGTCTCGGAAATTTGGGAGCCGGAATTGAATCTGTTTTCCGAAGAGGAGCTGCGCGTAACGGATACGGGGCAGGTTATGGATCTTCCCGGCGCGCGTTCGATCTTCGATTTGTTTAACGAAAAACTGGAGTTGGTTCGACCGGGCCGCGAGAAAACGTGGAAAGCGGCGTCGGAAAGGGATCGCCGGAATATAGTACGGAAATCGGTACAGGTTCGTCGGATAGACGAGATCCCGGTAAGTTCGATAATCGATAAAGGCGAGTCGAGACGATCTGGATACATTGCTCGCAAGCGTCTTCTCGAAACGGAAGAAGGTATTTGTTTACCGGTGATCGATACGGTTCCCGAGCTGCCTAGTTCGGAGTTACCGCTGTTAATCGTCAGTTCCAAAGGCGCGGGGGAATCGCTGATGGAAGGCGGCCTTGGCGATACGTGGGCGAAGTCCGGAAGGCGTGTTATAGCAGTAGATGTTCGAGGCGTCGGAGAGACGCAGCAAAAATCTCAGACAACTCAAGGTTCGTTTTTCGGGACGGACCAGGAAGATTTCGCGGGGGCCTATCTGCTAGGGGAAAGTTACTTGGGGATGCGTGTGGAGGATATATTGAGGACGATTCGCTATGTTGAAAATTCAACCGGGGTTAGCAAAGGCGAAATTGAGCTTTATGCGGAAGGCGATATTGGAGTAGCGGCTTTGCATGCAGCGTTTCTGGAGCCGGAACATGTTAAGCAGGCTCGTATTCGAGGATCGCTTAAGTCCTGGGAAAGTATTTTAGAGAACCAGCGTTCCTATCACCAATTAGCGAATTCAGTGCAGGGCGCTTTGCTGCATTACGATCTGCCGCATCTCGAGACCGCCCTTGGCGAGCGTTTGGAAGTGATGATGCCGGTTGATAGTCTTGGTTTTGAAAACATTATCGAAGGAGCGGAACCACCTCCTGGACACGATGATCCGACGCAGTTAGGTTTAGTGGGGACGTTTTTCGGCAATGCGCGATTCTTGAATGCTCAAGGGGAAGCGGCTTTGGAAAAGCTGACTATGGACTACGATAACTCGATTGAGAGGCGAGGCAATGATTGGTCGGGGATTTGGTTTGGTTATCTCGTTGGCCCTACGACCGGAACGGTGACTTTGGTTGGTGAGTCGGCTCAACATATTTCGATCGCCATCGATGGTGACTATGCGCTCGTGCTGGATGATTTCCCTGGAACGGAAACCGCTTCGATTCAAATGGAAGCGGGTACGGTTTATCCGGTGGAGGTACGGTATCAATTACCTTCGGGTGGAGTGGGCAGTTTCGATATTAAATGGGAATGGGAGGGGCAGTCTCGAAAGACTATTTCTCGGGATTTTCTGCGCCACACTCCTCGTCAGGAATCTGAATTAAAACGGACATGGCGATAGCTGGAGCGAGAATAGGAGCTGTGATCGTGGGGTTGGTTTTCTCGTTCGGTTTAAACGGAGCGAAAATCGAGAAAATTGTTGAAGAAACGATTGATTTGGTGCCGTCTCCGAATAACGGAGCTTCGCCGTTGTGGTGTTTCGGTTCTAGTATTTTTGTGCGGGACGCTGATCGGATTTACCTTTCCTTGCTTCGGCCTGACGCGGCATACGAGCCATCGTGTAATGCTCATTGGGAAGTTTGGGGTCGCGATTCAAATGTTTGGGAACAACAATTCACGGGAGGGAGCGGTCTTGAGCGCGAGCCGTGTCCGCTTGGGTTGTTGGGTTCTGGTGAATTGGTTTTGTCGATACATCCTAAGTTCGCGGTCAAACCATTTCAGGACGGGAAGGGAGATGTTTCCTGGTATTGTCAGCCAAACCTGTTGGGCATTGATCCGGATGCAACAGACAACGATGCTGCGTACTCGCATTATCATCCTATATTTCCTAACGGCGCCCAGTTCACGCAGCATTCGTATCGCGGCATGGGAATCGATCGGAAGAGTCGGGATATATTGCTGATGGTGATCGATCAGCGCGAAGAGCATTATCAGCCGAGTTGGAAAGACGGAGAGGGTAAATGGCGAGTATTACCGTTGGTCGAGTTTCCGATTCGCTCATGCTACCCACAGATTGCATTGAAGGACGGCGCCGCTCACGTTTTAGCGATCGGCGACATTGTGGAGCCCGTAGAAGAATGGCGTAATGCGAAGTATCGAGAACTTGGGAGCGATTGGGATTATGTCTTCCGGCGTCTCTTTTATACTTGGACGCCTCGGATGGAAGAATCGGGTTTTGTCGAGCCTATCGAAATTGATTCGGTCGATGAGACAGGTGGCCATTTGTTGAATCTGGATCTCTACTTGGATGAGCAGAATAGAGCTCACTTATTGTATCTTAAAAAACCGTATCAGCACGCGTTTATGCGCGATCGCTATTTTCCAGGAGAAGCGATGACGGTTTCCTTGGAGTATGTGGTGATCGATGAAGGTCGAGTGGTAAGCCGACATACGCTTGTAAAGGGATCGACGGAAAACGTCGATTCAAAATCGGAAAGCGAAATGGAAATTCGATACGGTCGATTTCATCCGCTTTCGAATGGGTCTCTAGGCGTTATCTATTCGGGGATTTGGGGCGACCGAGTTGACAACCAATCAGGGATGTTCTTTTCAACGATTTCCGAGAATGGTCAATTATTAGGCCATAAAACCTTGCCTGTCGATCGTCCCATAACGGGGACCTTCTTTACTAATTCGCCTCGAAGTGGGTCCGACGTTGGGGATCGTTTGGATGTGATTGGAGCGCTTCGTGGCGATGGCGTCTATGAAATGAGGTACTTGGGTTTTGAAATGAAATAGAGTATCGATAATGAAGGAAACATTCAAAAGCGGTAGCAGTTCTATATTCTGGGTAAATCCTTGTATTCAAGGAATAATTGCGTGCGTGTTTTCGGTATCTTTCAATTTTTTACAGGCCGTCGAAGTGAGGGTGAATCGAGAAGAAACGATCGTTTCGGAAATCCCTTTTTTTGAGAATGGTTCATCACCAGGCTGGAATAACGGTTCTCCAATGATTGTTCGCCAGAACGATGATGTTTGGTTTTCGCTTTCGAGACCGGTTGAAGGCGTGCCTCCCTATGCTAATACCTATTGGCAGATTTACAAACGCGAGAATGAAGGTTGGAAGGTTATTTTAGAGGCTGATGGACCGGACCAGAGAGAGCCTTGTCCGTTGGCGTTGATCAATTCTTATACGCTTACGGTATTCGTGAACCCGAAAACCAGTTTCTTGCGGTTCCGTGCTGAAAACAAAGCCATTCTATGGAATTCGCATCCTCATTTGCTGGCCTTTCCTTTAGCGATGGAGTTGCCGGATACATTTGCTATTGAGCCTCAATTCTCAGGAAACCCGACCTTGCGCGAGCACACGTACCGAGGGCTTGCGGTGGATTCTCGAACGAGCGAGGCTTTTGTCCTGGTGGTCGATCCAGACTCGGAACTGTACCATCCGAGCTACCTGGATGCCGAAGGGGAATGGTATGCGATGGATGCATTTACTTTTCCGATTCGCGGCTTGTATCCGAATCTTTATGTGCGTGATGGAGCGGCTCATATTGCCGCTGTTAGCGACATTAGGGAGCCTGTGCAGGCATGGCAGGATGCGAAATACAAAAGGTTTCAACGTCATTGGGATTTTGCCTTTCGGCATATCTATTATTCCTGGACTCCTGATGCCCGTAC
>JABITN010000190.1 GCA_018700525.1 Opitutales bacterium | reverse complement strand
GCATTTTTTAAAAGAAACCGATTTTGCCCCTCACCAAGCAGCCGAAGTATTCGCACTTGCCCAAAGTTTTAAAAAGGGACGGGGACGCCACACGCCGCCTTCGCTTAAAGGGCAAACGTGGGCGATGATCTTTTCGAAATCCAGCACGCGGACCCGAGTCTCTTTCGATGTCGGCATTCATGAGCTGGGAGGGCATCCCATTTTTCTTAACAAGAATGATATCCAGCTAGGGCGCGGCGAGTCTGTCTACGACACGGCGAATGTACTTTCGCGGTTCGTACATGGTCTCATCGTTCGGACCTATGAGCAAAAGGAATTGGAGGAGCTTTCCCAGATGGGGAGTATTCCGGTTATCAATGCCCTGACCGATTTTCTGCATCCGTGCCAAACGTATACGGATGCCTTTTCGATGACCGAGCGCTGGTCTGACGGAACTAACCATCTCGAATCGCTCAAAGGTCGCAAGATGGCCTACTTTGGCGATACGGCGAACAACATCGCAAACTCTTGGATTCTCGGAGCGGCTATGTTCGGCATGGAGTTGGTTCTTGCAGGACCCGAAGGTTATGAACCGGGAGAGGAGATCAAACAGGTGCTCGCCGGTAGCGGTTATCCTCCTACTTACAGCGTCACAAATGATCCTGAAGCAGCAGCTCGCGATGCGGACGTACTCTACACGGACACTTGGGTCAGTATGGGACAGGAAGAAGAATCGGCGGATCGAATAGCGGCGATGAGACCTTTCTCAGTAACGAGCGATCTCATGAAACTCGGCAAGTCTGACGCGCTCTTCATGCACGACCTGCCGGCTTACAAGGGAATGGAAGTTCAGGAAGACGTTCTATACGGCACCCAATCTATCATTTTCGACCAAGCTGAAAATCGACTGCATACGCAAAAGGCTATTATGGCTGTGCTTGCTCAACGATTGAGAGGTTAAAAAAGGGCGCCTAGGCAGGACACTAATGGACACGCAGGAAGAAAGCTGAATTAATCTGAGTTTATTTTTTGGGCTTGGCCAAGGATTGAAATCTTCGTGTTGCTTTGTGTCCGTTGTGGGCATTTCTTTTTTTATTTACATTAATTTATTACTATGAAAATCGCACTAGCATATTCGGGCGGACTGGACACTTCGGTACTGGTTCGATGGTTGAAGGATCATTACAATGCAGAGGTCGTCACGTTCGCTGCTGATGTAGGTCAGGAAGAAGAGCTCGATGGCTTGGAGGAGAAGGCTCTCGCGACTGGAGCTTCGGCTCACTATACCCTCGATTTGGTCGAGGAGTTCGCTGCCGACTTCATCTATCCGATGATGCGGGCCAACGCGATTTACGAGGGTCAGTATTTCCTAGGGACCTCGATTGCGCGTCCTTTGATTGGCAAGGCTCACATCGAACTAGCCCGTAAGGTCGGCGCTGACGCTTTGGCTCACGGCGCGACTGGCAAGGGCAACGACCAAGTTCGTTTCGAGCTGGCTTACGCAGCTTTGGCACCAGATCTGCAAACGATTTCGCCTTGGCGAATGGACGTATTTCGTAAGGCCTTTCCAGGGCGTACTGAAATGATCACTTACTGCGCGGGAAATAATATCAACGTCGAGGCATCGGCTTCCAAGCCTTACTCGATGGATCGCAACCTCCTTCATATTTCCTATGAAGCAGGAATTTTGGAAGACCCTTGGTTCGACCCGACGACTCCAGAGAACAAGGCGATGTACAAGCTAACGGCTGATCCCGAAGATGCTCCTAACGAAGCGCAGTACATAGAACTCGATTTCGAGAAGGGTGATTGCGTGGCAGTTGATGGCGTATCGATGAACCCGGCTCAAACGCTCAAATCACTCAACGCCCTGGCTGGAAAGCATGGTATCGGCCGCGTTGATATCGTAGAAAATCGTTTTGTCGGCATGAAGAGCCGCGGCGTATACGAAACTCCTGGCGGCACTATTCTCATGATGGGTCACAAGCAGGTCGAATCGATCACCATGGATCGCGATCTCGAACACTTACGCGATAGCCTGATCCCCAAGTACGCCGAACTGGTTTACAATGGTTTCTGGTACGCTCCCGAGCGCGAAGCGCTACAGGCTTTGATCGATAATAG
>JABITN010000087.1 GCA_018700525.1 Opitutales bacterium | reverse complement strand
TTGGGTAGGGTGCTTGGGCTCGAATCGCGTTCCGACGCCGCATATCGATGCCCTGGCGGAACGTGGACTGCTCTTTACGAACGCTCACGCTCCGAGTCCGAAATGCGCCCCAAGCCGGGCGGCGATCCTTACAGGGAAACGCGCATCTAAAACGGGTTTGTACAGTAACGGTCATTGGTGGCGACCAGCGTATCCAGATTTGGTGACGCTACCCCATTATTTCAGAAACCATGGCTATACGTCGGCAGGCGGCGGCAAGGTCCATCACCACACGGTTGGTTTCAATCCACCGGATCAATGGGACGAGTATTTCGATCTGATTCAGGATAAGGATCTGATTGTGGATTATTTCAAAGGCCGTGGCGAAGATCGTCGTTTTCTCACAAACATGCCCCGCCACCCGAACGATTCACTCGATTGGGGGCCAATGGAAGTGGACGATGATGAAATGGGTGATGCTCGTACGGTGCGTTGGGCTAGTGAATTTCTTTCCCGAGATCACGAGAATCCATTCTTCCTGGCAGTTGGTATTTTCCAGCCTCATTTGCCATTCTATGCTCCGCAGAAATATTTTGATATGCTGCCGAAGGGAAAAGTCGAACTTCCCATCAATAAACCTGGGGACTTGGAAGATATCCCTGAAGGGGGTCAAATCATGGCAGAATACCGGCGCAACGATCTTCGAATGATCGAAGAGCACGATGATCTTCGGCACTGTGTTCAGTCCTATTTAGCAAGTATTGCACACGCGGATACTATGGTGGGGGAATTGATGTATGCTTTCGACAAAAGTGCCTACCAAGAAAACACGATCGTCGTTCTCTGGTCCGACCATGGGTATGCATTCGGGGAAAAGGATCACTATGCGAAAAACACGCTTTGGGAGCGATCGACACATGTTCCCTTCATCATGGTCGTCCCAGGCGTCACGCAAGCCGGCTCGGAAACGGAAAGTCCAGTAGACCTGACTTGCCTGTTCCCGACGCTTACGAAGCTTTGCGGATTGCCGGTACCCTCTGGTTTGGATGGCATCGATATTGGGCCTTTGCTGAAGAATCCGAAAGCTCAATGGAAACATCCTGCAATCATCGACTATTTGAAAGGTAACACGGCTATTCGTACCAAGGGTTGGAGCTACATACAGTATGACGAAGGAAGAAAAGGAGAGGAGCTGTATAACCGGGTTAGCGATCCCCATGAATGGACAAACCTAAGCGAAACGCACCCGGATTTAGTGGGTCCCTTCAAAGCCTGGCTACCCATTCGCTACGCGGAAGAAGTGCCAACCAAAGGAGCCTACGATTTTGACCCCTCAAATTACAAGTGGAAGAGAAGGTAAATTGGCTGAATATCGTCTCTCCTTCAAGATTACGCTATAACCCTCTCTAATTTGTCTCAAAACGCCCTATACTCTAACTTTGCTATGATGGAATTTAGAATAAGTTATAAATTGCTAGTGCTTATTTTCTTGGGATCAGTGGCGACGATCGGAGAGGGATCTTGGGGCGACGAGTCAAGCGATCCGAGCTATCTCAAATGGAACGCGGTTGCGGAACTTCCACCCTCTGGCAACCAGTCAGAATCCTTAGGGGTTGCGGGTCCCTTTGTAGGTGTCAGCAACGACGCTCTCATCGTGGCGGGTGGAGCGAATTTCCCGAAACCCTACTGGGGAGAAGCCAAAGTCTGGCATGACGATATCTGGGTCCTCGAGAAATCGGGTGAGTGGCATAGTGGCGGAAAACTGCCACGCCCGATTGGATACGGAAGTTCCGTAACGACGGATCTGGGCGTTCTTTGCATGGGGGGAAACGATGCCTCGCAAACCTACGATGAGGTCTTTCTGCTTAGCTGGAATCCATCTACCAAAGAGGTGCAGCACGAATCCTTGCCCAGTCTGGCTTCTACGTTGGCGTATGGGGCGGCAACTACGATAGGCCAAAAAGTGTATCTGGCGGGTGGGAGCGAAACAAATGCGCTTTCAACGACTTTGAAAAATTTTTGGGTCTTAGATCTCGACAAAAAGGGAGGTGACTCGTTCGGGTGGAAGGAATTGCCTACTTGGCCAGGGCCTTCCCGCGGATTTAATATAATCGCTGCCCAGAACAATGGACGCGAGGACCAAATTTATATTTTCAGTGGTCGACGCGAAGGTAAGAATGGCGAGCTCGAATTTTTGAAAGACGCTTACGCCTATAGTCAGTCTGATTCTTCTTGGGAGCGATTGGAGGACTCGCCCGCATGCATGATGGCTGGCGAAGCGATCCCAGCTGGAGAAAATCACATTTTGATAATAGGTGGCGCGGATGGATCTCTATTCCAAACGGCAGACGAACTAAAGGATGAGCATCCCGGATTTCCCAAACAGGTCTGGGGATACAACGCTCTAACCGATAGCTGGCAAAAGGCGGGGACGATGCCGCAGAACCACGTCACCACCCAGATCGCGAAATGGGACGACGACTTCATTGTAGCGTCGGGAGAAATCCGCCCCCGCGTACGCTCTCCTAAAATCTGGAAGCTCACCGCCACGCCAATCGCGGCCTCTTTCGGAGCTCTTAATTGGACGACGCTGATAGTCTATCTCGGAGGCCTACTTGCAATCGGATTTGTCTGCGCCCGTAACACGCAAACGGCAGAGGATTTCTATTTGGGAGGAAGATCCATTCCTTGGTGGGCGGCGGGTATCAGTATATTCGGTACGACTTTGAGCGCGATTACTTATCTCGCCCTTCCCGCTCGCGTCTACGCTACAAGCTGGTCGGCGATAATACTAAACTTCGGTATTCTCATCGTCGCACCGCTCATCGCCTTCATCTACATTCCTCGACTTCGAAGAATCAACGCAGTCACCGCTTATCAATTTCTAGAAAATAGATTCGATCTCGGCCTGCGCCTTTTTGGCAGCGCGTCCTTTATTATTTTCCAGCTGTTACGCATGGGGATTGTAGTCTTTCTTCCCGCGCTTGCCTTGTCTGCCGTCACTGGATTCAACCTAACCCTCTGCATTCTCATGATGGGATTGATATCCACCGTGTATACCGCATTTGGAGGCATTAAAGCGGTTATTTGGACAGACGTTGTCCAAGTCGTGGTACTCATGGGAGGCGCTCTCCTCGCTCTCGGAATAGTCGTGGCTAATTTAGATGGGGGCTTATCAACTTTGGTTTCAATCGGGAAAGAAGCCGGAAAATTCGAACTGCCACCCATCGACTGGTCTTGGGCCACCGACTCATTCATGGTCCTGATGCTCGGAGGTATATTCTCTAACGCGCTCGTGCCCTACACGTCAGACCAAGCAGTGGTTCAACGCTACCTCACTACGAGCTCCGAACGAGAGGCTAAGAAGGCCGTCTGGACCAATGCCTTGCTCGCCATTCCAGCGACATTGATTTTCTCCTTAATGGGCATCGCTCTATTCGTTTTCTACAAATCCAATCCCGATCTTCTGGGTCCGCTCCAAAAGAACGATCAAGTCCTTCCTTGGTTCGTCGCTCATCAAATGCCCGCTGGTTTGGCTGGACTGGTTATCGCAGGTGTATTCGCCGCTGCCATGTCGAGTTTAGATAGCAGCATGCATTCCATATGCACTGCAGTTTCCAATGATTTTATAGGTAGATTCAAGTCCGCTTGGAACGACGAGAACCAGCTGCGATTTGCCCGAAAACTCGTTGGCGGCCTCGGAATACTGGGCACCACGATCGCCATTATTATGTCCAGTATGGACATTGGTCATATGTTCGACTTTCTCATCGGACTCATGGGACTAATCGCCAGTCCGTTAGCCGGACTATTTCTTCTCGGTCTTTTCACGAAAAAAGCCAATGCCACCCACGCCTGGATCGGCGTAATCTGTAGCCTGATAGCGATTGTATTCGCAAAGTACTTCACCGATCTCAATGGGCTGCTTTTTGGCTTTGTCGGAATCGGAATTTGTTTCGGCACTGGCTCATTGGCGTCACTTTTCGTATCCAGAGAAGCCCAAGGCCATCGAATAGGATAAAGCCATGAACCATAAAACGTTGATAACGATACCCTGCCTTTTGGTCCTCTTGGAGCCCGCCCACATGAAGGAAAGCCCGAACACGATTGCCGAATCCATTATAATTCAGGATCGCGAATTCAAAACGGACGCACTTCCACGGCCGCTAACCTTGGACCGTGAATTAGGAATCGTCTCAGCTCCCTACCTTGAGGCCGAGATCATTCACCGAGCTCGTGATGCTAAGCGGGGCTTATACGAAATTCGAGGTACCGTTACGCCGAAGGGAGATTATCTCGTGATGTTTCCGGACGGCGGGCATTATGGTGGCGCTGGTAAGCGAGGAGAAGGCAAGGTCAACGATATGCTGGCCTACCGATCTAGCGACAAAGGAAAAACGTGGGAGGGCCCAACAGTCGCCTTTGATATCGATTACAATCAGCATGGTTTCATCCCGTTTATCCCAAAGGGTTCCAAACGTATCTATGCCTTCGGTACACAGCCTATCTGGGGCATGTATGATCCTGAAGAACTCGGCTTGTCGGAAAACGCTCCCATTGGTTACCGTTACTCGGATGACGACGGCTATACTTGGTCCGAAGTGCGGGTCATTCGCCCCAAGAACGATCCCGACTTCCTCGGAATGTCAGTTATGCGAATGACGGAAACAGAATCAGGGACGTGGCTGCTCGGATCACACGAAGCCGACTGGTCTTACAAGCCGATAATGACACGCCAATACCTGCTGCGAAGCGAAAACCAAGGACAGACGTGGGAACTGTTACCAGGTCAACGCCATGGGGGTTGGTATGCCAAGGGGTTTAATCGCATGGACGAAGGCCGTCCTATCGATCTGGGGGGGGGCGAAGTATTTTTTATGACCCGAGCGGCAGAGGGACATCTTTGGGGTGCGTGGAGCAAGGACGATGGGAAATCCTGGACCTATCCAAAGCCCACTCCACTAGTTCATCCCGACGCGCCGCCCATGCTTTTCAAGTTGTCCGATGGCAAAACACTCATCGCTTTCCATCACAATCGAAGCAAGATCCAAACCGCTGATCTTGCCGGAAACCGATCTCAGCATTACGATCGGTCTGAAATTTGGTTCGCCACCTCCCGAGACGGAGGCCGTAGCTGGAGTGAACCGCAATTTGTATTCGTGACAGTTCTCGAGCCTTTTTTCGACAATATATGGCGCGATTACAATACGTCTTACTTAGATGCGTTTATCGATGATGGCCTCATTAATATTTTCTGTCCCCATCGTTGGGAACGGGTCCTGTATTTGAGGATCAAGGAAAAGGATCTGGATAAATTTCCCTTAAGGAAAGCATTCCTGGACTGATTATTCGATT
>JABITN010000233.1 GCA_018700525.1 Opitutales bacterium | reverse complement strand
GAAGCGTTCGCCGCATGTCGGTCATTTTGTTCATGGTGGGTTATGGACTCATCACCATCCCTTCGATCCTCTACGCGGGATCGATTGCGGTGCTGCGACTGTTCGATGTTCCGGAGCTTTTTAGTATGAGCTACAGCCAGAGTTTGGTTCTCACCATTATCGTAATAGGAGTTATCGGCTCGACTTACGCCGTTTTCGGGGGACTCAAGGCAGTGGTGATTTCGGATACGCTCAACGGCGTCGGTCTTCTCGTTGTAGGAATTGCAGTCCCCATTTTGGGTTTGTCGGCTCTGGGGAAGGGGAGTGTAGCGGAAGGATTTTCAATTATCACCACAGTTGGTACCCACAAACTGGATGCGATCGGCGGCGCGAGTGATCCGGTCCCTTTTGGCACCTTGTTTACGGGAATGGTTTTAGCGAACCTCTTCTATTGGTGTACGAATCAATATGTAATCCAGCGAACCTTAGGGGCGAAGAATCTAGCGGAAGGGCAGAAGGGCGTTCTGTTTTCCGGGTTCTTCAAGGTGCTTGTTCCGTTTATGATGATGATTCCGGGCGTGATCGCTTTTCATCTCTATGGTCCGGGATTGGCTTCTATCGATCTCGCCTACCCGCAGTTGGTAAGGGATGTAATGCCTGTTTACGCTACCGGGTTTTTCTTGGCCGTATTGCTGGGCGCGGTATTTAGTTCGTTTAACTCTCTGTTGAACAGTGCGGCGACGCTTTTCTGTCTTGATGTGTACGCGCCCATGAAAAAGGAGGGTGTGAGCGATGCCCAAATGTTGCGAGTGGCCAAGATTGCCAGCATCGTTATCGCGATCTTCTCGTTTATCGTCGCTCCTTTGCTGCAGTATGCTCCGGACGGGCTTTTTCAGATTATCCGGATATTCACGGGCTTTTATAATGTTCCTGTAATCGCTGTTGTGCTCGTCGGACTATTCACCAAGCACGTGCCAGCCCTTGGCGCGAAGATCGCAATCGTATTCCATGTAATTGCATATGGCCTCTTTCAATTCGCGTTTAAAGAACAAGTATCCATACATTTTCTACATCTTTATTTGATTTTATTCTTAGTTGAGGTCGGAATTATGCTGGTAATCGGTTACTTGCGTCCGCAACCGGAAGCCTGGACGTATCACTTGGATAATCTCGTGGATATGACACCCTGGCGGTATGGGATCCCTTGCGCGTCAACGTTGTTTTCCTGTGTCGTGGCAACATACATTCTGTTTTCGAAAGTGGGATTTGTCGACGGATTGACTCCGCTTTTCTGGGTATTGATGGCACTTCTGATAGTCATCAATGGAGGACTGTGGTTTTGTTTCAGACGAAAAAAGAGGTCCCCATCCATTATCGTCGGATCATCTGGTTCCTAGGTTCGTTGGCTTCCCTGTATCCAGTCTGAAACGGAATTTTACTCGTCACACGCAAGATCTGCTTCCATTCATATTGGTATCTAGCCCTACGCTGCGTCTAAACCCTTTCGAAACGATTACCCGCCTAGCATCGGAAAGACAAGTCCGCTGGTTCGCTGAAAAAAGAAAGATTGACGCGCGTGGGAGTTAAGGAGGAGGGCTCGTTTTAGGCCAGGGTAATGATTTCCATAAATGAATATTTGATCTTTATGGGAAAAAGAATATCTTTCTCGTATGAGACAGTCGATAAACTCCCGTCGCCGCTTTCTTGTGGCAACTTCAGCCCTGGTGGTGCCGATGATCGCGCCTTCTTCCATACTGGGAGCTAGTGGAACGGCACCCGGGAGCCGGATTACGATTGGGGTGATCGGCCTCGGGGCGGCGGGCACGCGCAATCTCGTAAACTTCCTCCAACAGCAAGACGTTCAAGTGGTCGCGGTATGCGATGTTCACGATCTGCATTATCGCGACATGGAAAAAGGAAAAAAAACTCCCCTAGGCCTATCGCCGGCAAGGCAGCGCGTCGAGGATCACTACGCAAAGAGAATTAAAAAAAACACATATAAAGGCTGCGAAACTTACACTGATTTCCGTGAACTTTGCGCCCGCGATGACATCGATGCGGTGGTAGTGGCAACTCCCGATCACTGGCATGCCTTGTGTACCCTTGAAGCGTTACGAAATGGAAAGGACGTTTATTGCGAAAAGCCGGTAACTCACCTCTTTGGAGAAGGTCAGGCGATCTATCGTGAGGTCGAAAAACGAGGCGCAATCTTACAAACAGGTTCTCAACAGAGATCGGAAATCCGCTTTCGCATTGCCGCGGAGACAGTGCTAAACGGCCTTATAGGAAAGGTTAAGTCGGTTGAAGTCGGGCTACCAGGTGGCTTTTCTCAGCCGCGGACAGAGAATTTCAAGCCTTCTAAGGCTCCCGCCGGCCTCAACTATGATTTGTGGTGCGGACCCAGCGAAAAACTCCCCTACATTTTTGCACGGCACCATCGAAATTGGCGTTGGCACTACGCTTTTGGTGGAGGTCAGATAATGGATTGGATCGGGCACCACAACGATATTGCCCATTGGGGCCTTGGGATGGACAAAAGCGGCCCCGAAGAAGTAGAAGCGGTCAACTGGACGTTTCCCGAAACAAAGATCTACAACACCCCAGTCAATTACGAGATCCGCTGTAAATACGCGGGCGGAATCCTAACGTCGATATCAGATCGTCACACATCAGGTGTAAAGTGGATCGGCGAGAACGGATGGTTAACTGTAGATCGGGGGAAAATCAACGCTTCCAATCGCGAATGGATCCGCGAGTCATTCGACCGCGGCCCAGTCAAAGCCTATGTCTCACTCAACCACTACCGCAATTTCCTGGATGGCATACGTTCGCGTAAAATCTGTATTACTCCTGCGGAGACAGCCCACCGATCGATCACCCCTGGACATCTCGGCCTCGTTTCTCAGATAGTGGGAAGACCGCTACGATGGGATCCGAAATCTGAAACCGTTATCGGTGACCGTAAGGCGGACAAGCTATTGAAAAAGGTCCAATACCGAAAACCTTGGAAGCTGGCTTGATCTGTATTGTTGCACTCCATCTCTGCTACTCTAAACGGACTGAATAAAAGCTCGTCTACATCGCTAGGAATAGAAAAGGGTTAAATGCGAGTGTACAGGTTCAAGCTAAGCCACACGAAAACCAAATAGAACAAACTCGTACTAGATCTCGAATAATCTGCTTTTAGAAGATCAATAAGCATTGAACCAAGTGTCTTTCATTTATCGAATAAAGATTTTGCTTCCCTGAAGGAAGGGAGTTCGATGTTCTAGAAGGCCTCAGCCTAACACCCAAAGAATAATAACGCTATGCCTCAACCAACTATTATCTCGAACCGTAGACAATTTATGAAAACTATGGCAGCTGGTGGATTAGCCGCTGCGGCCAGTCCCCTGACTGGTTTAGCTGCTCACCACGGGAACAAGGGAGTCAAACTTGGCTATGACAATTTCGCTGTGCGTGCGATGAATTGGATGGTAGAGGACCATCTCGAATATTCTGAGAAGCTGGGAATCGACTCGTTGTTTATGTCGGATCTCGATCATTTCAAGAGCTTCGATAAGAAATACTTAGTCGACGTTCGGAAGAAAGCGTCTGACAAGGGAATTGATATTCAT
>JABITN010000217.1 GCA_018700525.1 Opitutales bacterium | reverse complement strand
GGCCAGCGCAACCACAAGCGTACACTGACTACACTAAGGTATCAGACTTCGTTATCCACCCGGCTTCCTACGATTTGACAAGCACGACGGCCAAGACCTTCGATAAAACCTACTATAACCTCGGAGTGGATGCTACCGCTCAGGCTTTAGCCGATGATATAGACCGTTCAAACGGTAACGAGTTCTGGGCCCAGGGAACATGGTCACCAATAGACACGCCGAGTAAAAACTTACGTCGTCAACAGACCACTGTAACTTCGCTCGCCGCGAACGCCCAATCGAAGATGTTCGGTGATCATCTGGTCCTCAACTTGGGCTATCGCCAGGATGAGGTTGAGAACTGGCTCAACACCGAGCCTCCAATTCCTGCGATGAGAAATGGGAATCCAAACCTTGACGAGATTCCTGACATTACTCCTGATAAATGGCTCCTAGAAGACGGCACAAACAACATAGTCAAAAAGAACATTTTTGGCTATGGAGGAGTCTTATACTGGCCGAAGAACATCATACCATTACCTGAAGCCGTCGACGATATCACCTTCCACTACAATACGTCTGACAACTTCGTGCCCTCGCTCGAACGTGTCGACCAGTACCGCAAGCCGGTTCCCTCGCAGGTTGGCGACACGATGGACTGGGGTGTCAGCGCCTACATGTGGAACAACAAATTAGTGGCTCGACTCAATTTCTACGAAGCCACGCTAAACAATGCCACCGCCCCAACCTCCGGTATCTGGAATCGGAATCACGTGCGAATCTTCCAGTGGTACGGTCGTCTAAACCGCGATTCGAGGCGGTTCGATTCCTATGACAACGAAACCGGCGAGTTCTTGTTCTCAGGAGACGGCTTACCTGATCCGGACATAATCGACGAATTCATTACACTCGATGAAGATGATGGATTGTATTATGCTGGCGAAGAAGCTGAAGAGGGGTTCGCAAAACTGGAGGATGCGGTAGCCGCCCAATGGCCGTACTTGGCAGAAACCAGGAAAGCTATGGCCCCGTTAGAGCAGTTTGTCTTCGATGAGGAGCTCATTCACTCCTTTAACGCCCGCTTCCTACCGGATGGCGATATCAACATCCAATGGGCAGGCAATATTTCTGACACCGCGGACATAACCTCCAAGGGAATGGAAGCTGAGATCATCATCAATCCTACCAAGAGCTGGCGGATCGCTTTCAATGCGGCTAAGCAGGAAGTTATAAGCGACAACGTAGCCCCGCGCTTGGAAAATCTCGTCGACACCTTCCTGCTTCCTTACATGCAGGAGTTCGGCCACCTCGACTGGGGTAACCCGACAGGTGCGCCTGCAGGTGCAACCTTCGAGAGCACAACTTACGAACGCTTGGTCGAGTACTTTTATGTCAAGGGTCTGGAAGGACAGCCGACTGCCGAGCAACGCGAATGGCGCTTCAACCTCATTACGAACTACCAGTTCCGTGAAGGCCTATTGAAGGGATTCACAATCGGTGGGGCGGCTCGCTGGCAGGACGAGGTTAACGGTGGGTATCCAGTAGTCTTCGATGAAGTGAACCGCGTCTATAAGCCAGTCATAGATCAAGGCTACTTCACGGACACCGATCTCGCGATCGATCTCACCTTCGGCTACCGCAAGAAGATCATGGGTAACATCGACTGGCGCATGCAGATCAACATGCGTAATGTCCATAACTGGGACAACACTGACGTGGACGTCTTCCGCTTCCAGCAGAATGGATCGGCTGCGCGTGCTCGTTTCGCGCCACCAAGGCAGATCTGGTTAACCAATACGTTCCGCTTCTAATCGGAACGTAGTTTTAAAACCTTTGCAAAGGCTCGGCTTTCCGCCGGGCCTTTTTTTGTGCCCAAAGGTGAGCAGGCATCTTTCCTGTTTCAAAATATGGGCTATGAACAAGATGTCTGTTATGCTTTTGCAAATAGATATTTCGCCTCGAATCCAGTTGCAGACACAAAAATAAAGCTAACTGTATTCCAGATAATGGAGCTTAAGTTTTCGACATCACTCTTTACGTTCGCATTGCTAACCGTGCTTCAAACAGCCTGCACTCGTCCCGAGACGACGCTAGATTCCCCTGCTCCACCGATCGCGCAAGCAGAGATCGATCTAGATCGCTACGTCGTAAGCCCAATTGGCAATGACTTTGACGACGTTCCCTGGGTAGCCCATGTGCGAGCACTTGATCTAAATGAAGACGGATTAATGGACGTTATCGGGTGCGAAGCTAAAGACGATCAAGTCATCTGGCTCAAACAGAACGATAAAGGGCATTTCGAAGAGATACTCCTCGCTTCCGATATGCAGGCGCCGGTTCATGCCGAAGTCTACGATTTAGACGAAGACGGCGATCTTGATATCTTGGTATCCTGCATGAATATCGTATTTCCCAACAATGACAAAATTGGGGCGCTCATTGCTCTCGAGAATGACGGCCTCGAAAATTTCAGGAAACGAATTATTCTCGAAGGTGTCGAGCGAGTGAACGACGCACGGGCCCATGACATGGATGGCGATGGAGATCTCGACCTCGTCGTCGGACAATTTGGATATGATCAGGGCGAAGTTCGTTGGATGAAAAAGATCGGCCCTTGGAAATATGCAAGCCAGTCGCTCATCCATCTTTCAGGGTTAATCAATGTTTGCGTCAGCGACTTCAACAACGACGGCCACCCGGATATAGCCGCCCAATTCTCTCAACAATGGGAAGAAATCCATTTGTTCGAAAACGACGGCAAGGGCAATTTCACCGACAAAATAATCTGGGGTTCGACCAATCACGACTATGCCTCGAGCGGCATGACCGAAGCAGACCTAAACCAAGATGGATTGCCGGATCTCGTTTTCACGAACGGCGATGGATTTGGACCAACGTTAAAACCCGGCCCCCGACCCTGGCACGGTATTCAATGGCTTGAAAACATGGGCGATGGCAGTTTCAAATACAGTCGAATTGGCGATCTCGCAGGAGCCTATAGTCCGGTGGTTAAAGACGTCGATCAGGATGGTGACCAAGATATCCTAAGCGTTAGCGGTTTTAATGATTGGGAAAACCCCAAAGCGGATTCGCTCGTTTGGTTTCGAAACGACGAAGATCGCGGCTTCACGAAAGTCACACTCGCTCACGAACCGATTCAATTGCTCTCAATTGATTTTGCGGACTTCGACGGCGACGGAACGGGCGAAATCATTTCGGGCTGTTTCCCCAGCTATCCTCCCTACGATCGGCTTAGTCGCTTCACGATTTGGAAGGAGACCGCTAATCGGTGAAAAAGATTCTTACCATAACCCTGAGTTTAATCGTCATCGCAAGCGCATTGACGGGAATGCTGCGCTGGCAAACGCAACGACGCGACGCCATGGTAATCGAAACGTATCTGTTACCCGCTCCCAGCATCAAAGGTCTTAATCCAGTACTTGCGCAACGCATTGCAAAACTGAATAAGCGATCAGTAGAAGGTCCCGAGCGCATCGACGCTCTCGCGTTGCTGAGCCGGATATATCACGCCAATGGCTACCTCAACCATGCGTGGCAATCTTACAGAATACTAATTGAGCTCGATGATAAAAATCCATTATGGCTCCATAGACTCGCTACAATCGTTTCTGGTTTTGGACAGCTTGACGATGCGGTAGTCCTCTACCAAAAGTCAATTAAGCTCGATTCGAAATACATTCCCACTCGTATCCACCTTGGAGATACTTTATTAAAATTAAATCGATACGATGAAGCGAAGACCGTTTTTCAATCGATTCTCAATAACGAAGCCGCGAACTCATACGCCCTTTTTGGGCAAGCTCGAATCTCCCTGGCTCAAAACGATACCAATCGAGCGCGACACCTTCTTGAGTCCGCCAGGCGTTCGAACAATCGCATCGGAGGAGATTTACTCGCCGATACTTACGAAAGACAGGGCGAGACCTCAAAGGCACGGGCCCTGCTTCACGAAGTCACTTTGAGTAGCCATGTAAACATACCCGATCCATGGGTCGATGAAATCGTCTCGGATTGCTACGATTCATTCGAAGTCGCCATGGCAGCAGGGAAAGCGGGACGAGCTGGCAATACAGCCAAAGCAATCCAATTATTGAACAAATCCGTAAGCTTGGATCCTCTCGATCACAATGCCCACAATCATTTAGCCAAACTCTACTTGATGCAGGGCAATCTAAGTCAGGCCAGAAAATCTTACGTCAACTGTACAAAAATCCTGCCCACTTTCGACGATGCATGGGCTGGATTGATCTCTATCGAACTGAAGTCCGGCAACCACGTAAAAGCTTCTGAGTTGATAGACCGAGCAATCATCAGTTGCCCCAATTCGCCCGAAATAAACAACTACAAGGGAGATGCGCTGATGGCCCAAAATCGACCGCAGGAAGCTATTCCTTTTTTCAAAACAACCATTCGCTATCTTCCCCAGGACGCAACCGGATACACCTATCTAGCCAGTGCCTACATTAAAATAGGCCAAAGCGAAAAGGCCATCGAACAGATACGCAAAGCGCTCAAAGCCGAGCCCAGTAACCCACTGGCTTTAAAGTTGATAATCATTTATTACATCCAAACAGGAAACCAGACCCAAGCCGAGAGTTACCTACGGAAAGCTATTTTATCCCCTCGAATTCCGGAGGAAGTGATTCGCATAATGCAAACGACATTCAACGAGAAATTCAAATAGGAGATCGAAAGAGACAAACTCCTCAGCCCCCGATAACATCGCATTGTCCCGACACGAGGGTTTCGAGTAAATCCGGAAATTGATCCACTTTTTTAGATCTCGCTCATCGGCCATTCGTTTACAGACGATTTAATGAGTCGTATTCATCACTCCTCGTGTTCTGCCTTACACACCCCGCATTCGCCCAAGGCGTTTACGTCTACTTGAGCGATGTATTGGCTGCCCTCGCCCGCATTACGAATTTCCCAGACAGCATCGTTGCGATAGTCGTGGATCGAGCCAGCTACAGCTTGGTTGACATAACTCAAGATGACTTCGCCAAAGGTATCTCCGATAATCTTTCCCGTGATCACACCTTGATTCCCCCCAAACGACTGATACCTCATGCGGGTCATTTGAATTTGAGTAGCATCCGGAAGCGTGATCGCAACAACGCCCTCTTCGCCCTCCGATTTGAGCTTGTCTTTCAAATCGCTGAGACTGGGCTCGATCCGTCCCTTCCACTCTCTAATTTTATGCGAGTGTTGCTCCCCCGCATTGTCAAGATTCACTTCTTCGAGTTCGCTCATCGACAGACTCTCGAATGGAACAGGACTGACCGAAGACATGAGCGAGGAAGGAACCACATGATCTTGCGGCGCCGGATCTATTGACCTCTCTAAAGAGTCTACCAATTGACCCTCTTCAATTTCATCGGGAGTCAGACTCAAGCCAGGATTCTCACTCTGCTTTGGTTCGGTTTCGGGTGATTTCGAAACCGGTGAGTCGGGTGATCGCGTCCAAAGAAACAAAACAGTCATCAGGACAAGCAGCGTCGCAAACAGAACAAATCTACCGAATTTCATGATGGACTGAATTGGGTGCTCTCGATCGAGAGCGAAACGTTAAGCAAATAAACCTTGCTCCCTTATGGCGGTCAATCCGCCATTAAGTAATTCCTGTAGATACTTGCGTTCGAATATCCTAGGAACCTTGATCGCAAGCCTAACAGCGGTTCCTTCAAACCAGCACCGTATCTCCAATTGCCTAATTACGATCCTCAATGCTGCGTATTGAAATCCAATACCATCACTTTCTCCAGATGCGGCTTCAGGATCTCGACAAATGCTAAATGATCTGGATGAGGTAGGTATTTCGCTCGGCCAGCGTCATCTGCGAAGGTGACCAAAAATATATGAGTGAAACCGTCATCAAGCCCTTCGGGCGAATTGTTAACGCCATATTCGTAATCCTTGATCGTATCGATTTTCGAAGGAAGCTCGTTAAACGCAGCTACGACCTTCTCAATATCCTTCGCCGAACTCGATTCCTTAAACTGAAACATCACAACGTGACGCAGAGGACCTTTTTCGGCAGCGTCATGATGATTCGCCATAAGCAATGTAGAAATCGCGAAAACAGCAGCAAAGACAATAGTGAATCGTTTCTTCATCATCAAACTCCTACACTTTTTTCATCAAGCATCAACACGTTATTTTACGGTAACATCCAACCAATTGACTTCTGTCACGGCTGCTCGAAAAACGTGCCTCAAATCGCTCTCGTCATGACCATCAATTGCAGCATCAATCTAACCAACTTCGAGAAACGGTTTCGTATTGCTTCTCCGAACTGCGTTCCAAACCCAGGCCAAAGGCGAATAAGCTTCGATTCGATCGATTTCCACGGTCGCTTATGCCGAAACGACGGATACGCTTATAAGAGCAAATCGGCAATAGCCTACCCGCTCATAATTCTCGAAGCTAACGCTCTCCGACGGCAATGCCATTCGCAGGGCGCTCCCCATCCCAAAAGATATCGTTCCCAATCCGATAGCCAAGGCTACAAGTGCAAACAGAAAGATCCTCGTAACAGACCTTCCAAAACCTGAACGCTTCGTTCTCAATATAATCCCTCCTAAACACTTAGACTGCTCGCATAGCCAATCGAACTAACCAAGCAATCCACAGCGTTTTAGCAATGCTTCTGGATCCGGTTCCCTTCCCATGAAATCCTTAAAAAGCTCCATTGGATCTTTAGAGTTCCCCTGCGACAAAATAGTCTTCCTAAAAGAAGTCCCCGTTTCTTCGTTAAAAACCCCCTCCTTCTCGAAACGCGTAAAGGCATCCGCATCTAACACCTCCGCCCATTTATAGGAATAGTAACCGGCCGCATACCCAACCGGGCTTGAAAACAAATGCCCAAAGCGACGCACCATCGCAGGAGGCTTCGTTTTGCATGGAACCGAATACACCTCGAGCACGCTTCTGATCGATTGATCCAAATCGCCTTCGTAATAGTTCTCTGGATGCAAATGCAGGTCCAGGTCCATTTTGCTGAACGATAATTGACGCATCATCATGATGCCGGAATTGAAGTTCCGAGCAGCAACCATCTTCTGAAAAAGTGCATCGGGAATCGCCTCCCCCGTTTCATGGTGACGCGCAAACCGATTCAAACTTTCGCGATTCCAGCACCAATTCTCCATTATCTGAGAAGGTAATTCGACGAAATCCCAAGCGACGTTGACTCCAGAAAGCGACCTAATCTCTACATTACCAAGCAAGTGATGCAGTAGATGTCCAAATTCATGAAACACCGTCTCCACTTCTCCATGCGTCAACAGTGCCGGTTGGTCTCCAATCGGCGCCGTCATATTACCGCAGATCAACCCCACGTGCGGCTCTCTCGCTTCACCTTCAATTGGCGGAGCCCCCGTATCCAAAAAGTTCATCCAAGCGCCGCCTCGCTTCTCTTGCCGAGGATGCCAGTCCGAATAGAAATAGCCTAACAGGTCTCCCTCCGAATCGTACAAATCGTAGACCTTCACTTCGTCATGCCAACCTTCAGCTCCTTCGTTATCGCAAATCCTAAGTCCAAAAAGACCTTCCACGATTCGAAACATACCATCGATCACCCGATCAATCGAAAAATATGGACGCAAAGCCTCTTCATCAAAATCATACCGCTCCTGCCGCATTTGCTCAGCCCAATAGGTAACGTTCCATGGCTCCAAGCTGTCTTGCTCCTCGCGAAGTCGCCCAGCCACGTACCGCTCAAGCTCGTCCACCTCACGATCAAATGCCTCCTTCGCCTTGCCATGCAAATCTTCTACGAACCCCAACGCCCCCGCACCTGATCCAGCCATCCGGCGCTGAAGGGCATTGTCTGCAAAATTCTCCTTACCCAGCAAAGCCGCTTTCTCTGCACGCAATTTCAAGATATCCCGCACCAATTGAGTGTTATCGTACGGTTCGCTCAGTCCCACACAGGAAGACGCTTCGTAGATTTCCTTCCGCAATGCCTCATCCTCAGCGAACTTCAAAACCGGAAACAGCGACGGCGCATGCAAAGTGAAACGCCAAACCGGCTTTTCGTCCGATCCTAGCTCTTTGCTTCGAGCGCTTTGTAAGGCGGCCTGCAACGCTGATTCAGGCAATCCCCCCAAACGGCCTTCATCCTCGACTACCAACTCGAATGCGTTCGTCGCATCGAGCACGTTCTCGGAGTATTTTTGAGTCTTCTGCGCCAGCTCATTATTGATCTCCTCCAAACGGGATTTCCTATCAGCTGGCAAATCAGCACCGGCTTGCTCGAAATCCGCTACGGTTTCGTCGAAATATCGCTTCTCAATTCCCTTCAAGGCCAAAGCCTCCGGCTTTACAGCAAAAGCCTTCAAGGCCTTCCACAGACGCGCATTCAAGGGAATGCTTGAATTAAACTCCGTCACCTTAGGCAACATCTTATTAAATTCGTCTCGCAACTCCTTAGAATCCTTGACCGACGTCAAATGATCCACCCGTCCCCATGCCCGAGACAGACGCTTCCCGCCACGCTCCAAAGCCATAAACGTATTCTCGAATGTAGCGGCATCCGACTCCACTCTGCAAATCGCCTCGATATCCGCCTTAGCCGACTCCAAAGCCTCTTCCACTTCAGGCTCGATTCGATCCACGGTCAAAGCAGACCAATCTACTAATTTATCTTCACTCGAAAATCCGGTTTCAATACCCATACAACCTCATTGAAGGCTTATCGCCCCCCATTCAGCAATCTTGTTTTTTCCTCAATTCGGCAAAAGCGCCCAACAGACGATTAGATATCTAACCGCCCAAAGACCCTAGCCCATCATCGCGACTCTTCCATTCCTCCGCAAGCAGCGCCCAACGCTCATGGTCCCGCCATTCGCCTCCAATCTTCAAATACTTCGGCGAGAAGCCTTCCTTTCGCAATCCAATTCGGTTCACCAAAGCAATCGATTCCGTATTCGTCGGTTGGATATTCACTTCCAAACGATGTAAGCCCAATACATCGAATGCATAGTCGAATACTAAAGATAACCCTTCCGTCATATAGCCCTGCCCCTCAGATCCATGATACAACCAGTAACCAACAAACGCGCCTTTCATCGGTCCGAGAATGATCTCGCTCAAATTGACCGCGCCGACGATCGCATCATCCTCCTTGCGGCAAATGAAAAACCCTGCGTAACGAGGAGAACTCAAACACTCGATGTAACTTCGAAACGCAGCTAGAGTCGTTGCCGGAAACACCCATGGACGATGCATCTTCAAACTTGCCCGATTTTTTTCGACAAACTCTTTAACGTCGGAAATTTGCGGTTCTCGGATGTATACTCTCATGATCGAAGAAAGGAGCGATTCAGTTTAACTCTAAGCTGCAATTCAATTCCAGAAATGCAACTCGCGATCCCCAGCGTTACCACAATTTCTCTCCAATGATTTCACCATCATAATCGCTCGCCCTGACACCATTCAGTTCAAGTTGGGCGAACGCATTCTCGCTCCCTGCGACATCGACTCCTCGCAAACTCAGACCCATACCCCAGAATCGACCCTCTTCCGCAAGCAGTGCCCAACGCTCGCAGACCAACAACCCATCATGTTCTGCATAAATCCAGCCGCCACTCGGCATTCCAACCGTAAATCTCGTTCGAAACCCAGCCGCAACGCCCATTCTCCCCAAATCCGGGCCGAACCACCTTTACGCCCCCCTCGACATTTACTCAATCATCGCAATCCACTCGACAATTCCACCGGGCCATCTATCTAATCCCAGCCAATGTCTAAAAAGGCGTACAAGTTCTCTCGCCAAGCCGAAAACCTGATTGCCAATCTGCGTGGGGTCCCCGAGGACTATAGCCCCATCGGGCGTGAGATCAGAGGTATGGGAGGTATCTTCGACCGGATCCTCGACCGCTACAAAATCGGCGTCGATTCCCTCGAAGACCGCATCAGAGAGAACTGGGTCCGAATCGTCGGCGCCCAAAATGCCCAACACTGCAACCCCGTCCGGATAGAACGCGAAAATTCGCTAATCATAACCGTATCCAACCCGGTCATACGGCAGGAATTGCAATTCAACCAATCCCTAATCCTAAAAAACCTGAAATCCATCGAAAAAGGCCACCGAATCCGGTACGTCGTTTTCAAATCAGGATAACGCTCCAGCATAATTTCATTTTCCATCAGTTCGACAAACCTATTGAATGGCAACGACTCACTCTACGTCTAAACGCATCCGAAGCCGAGCAGACAAACAACTGCAATTCAATGGCAAGACTACCGAAGAAAGCAAACTCGCCGCTTACCGCGATTTCCTAAAAACGGAAACAGCAGACATCAAAAAGCAGCACCGGGAAGGAGCCTCCGGCCTCGGGGTTACGAAAATGCTCACAGCAGTCGTCGATATCTTGATACAAAAACTCGCGACCCCTGCCTTCGAAACCTACCGTCGACAGGAGGAAAACAAAGGCATATCAATCGCCCTCGTCGCAATCGGCGGATACGGACGCTCCGAGCTTTGCCCCTTGAGCGATGTGGACCTAATGTTTCTCTACCCCACGAAAACCAATCCGAAAATTCTCGAAGCCACCCAAGAATTCATGGTCCAGCAGATCCTTTACCCACTCTGGGATACGGGTCTAAAAGTTGGCCATTCTTCGCGTACTATCGACGACACCTTCAACGAAGCGCGAAACGATATCCAAACGAAAACCGCATTGCTCGAGTCGCGGCTCATCTACGGATCAAAACCGCTTTTCGAAGGATTCGAGAACTCATACAATCTCTTCTATCGTAAAGAAAACCCCAAAGCATACATCCAGCAACGACTGATAGATCAAAGCGAGCGACGCGCCCGATACGGGGACACGGTCTTTATGCAAGAACCAGACATCAAAAATGGCGTCGGCGGACTTCGCGACTACCATAACACACTTTGGATGGCCCGCGTTCGACTCAACGTCGACAGCATCGACGGCCTGGCCGAACAGAAATACCTTAGAAAAAGCGAGCTATCTGTACTTAAAAACGCCTACGATTTCCTCCTAAGAACGCGCAACGAACTCCACTTCCGCAGCAAACGCCCTATCGACCTGCTTTCCCTCGAAACGCAACCCAAGGTCGCCTACCGAATCGGCTACCGGGAGCGGAACATTCTCAAGCGAGTCGAGCTTTTCATGCGCGACTACTACCGTCACGCGGAGAGTATCAACCGACTCTCCAAAACCGTCGAGAGCCGCATGGCCCTAAACTCGCAAACGGAGGAAAGAAGTAATCCGCTCACGTCGATGAAGAAATTCCTCATCGCCCGCCGACAAGAGCGCGTGAAACAAGTTGACGGTTTCCTGATTCGCGGACGTGAAATCCGATTCGAAACGTCGGAAGTATTCATCGAGGATCCCATCCGGCTCATTCGCATATTTCGACACACCCAGCAAAACGACCTCGAGATCGATCTCGACTTGAGCGATTTGATCAGAGGCTCAATCGATTTGATTGACAAAACAGTCATCAATTCGCCCGACGCGAACCTAAGCTTCCGTACTATTCTCCAAGAAACCGGCAATGTCTACGGTACACTCGAAAAGATGCACCAACACGGCGTTCTCGGAAAATTCGTTCCCGAGTGGGATCGCCTTACCTGCCTCGTTCAACATGAGTATTACCATCGCTACACAGCCGACATCCATACGCTTCATACAATTCGCGAACTCGACAATATCTTCGCCGATCCTGATCCGATCTTCGAACGCTACCGGCGCGAGCTACACGAATTACACCTGCCAAACCTTCTCTACTTAATTCTCTTTCTGCACGATATCGGAAAGGGCGAAGCAATCAAAGGCCATGCCGAAAACGGCATTACCCTCGCCGAACCCATCCTAGAGCGCATGCAAATCAACGAGAAGAATCGCATTTTGATTAGATTCACCATCAAAAACCACTTACAGATGGCTAGATTCTGGCAGCGCTACGATATTGACGATCCGGATACAGTGCGGGTCTTCACCGAACAAATGGAGACCACCGAACAACTCCGGCTTCTCTACGTCCATACGTTCTGCGATGCGCGAGGCACAGCCAAAGGACTTTGGAATCAATACAAAGACACATTGCACTCCAATCTTTTTCGCCGAGCCATGGACAGCTTCAACGCGGAAGGCAATTCCAAGGAACAGTTCGCCCAACACAAAACCGCGACGCTCAAGAAAGTTCTCGAGGCAGAAGAACCCCAAATCGGACCCGAAGAAATCAACGCCCATTTTCAACAACTTCCCGATCGTTACTTTATAAACACTTCCCGCGACGAAATCATCCAGCACATTCGGATGATCAATCAATTGCTACAAGGACTCGCTACCGCTGAATCCGTCGAGGCCCTCGCTCCTATCATCGATTGGAAAGAGGATATCAACCGAAGTTTCACTGTCGTAAACATAGTCACCTGGGACCGTTCCGGCCTATTCCACAAACTCGCCGGATCGCTAAACATCGCTGGATACAGCATCCTCAGTGCGAAAGCGGTTTCCAGAGAAGATGACATCGCGATCGATACATTCTACGTCAAGGCCAGCGACCAAAAGTCTCGAACAGTAGGCGATGCAACCATGATTTTCGAAGAATGCGTCAAAGACGCCCTCATCGCCCAATCCGACCTCTACCCCGTTCTTCAAAACATCATGAAGAAAGCGAGTGACGATATCTTCTACAAAAACACCAACCCTCTCGCGCAAAGTTTTCAAACGCACGTCGAAATCGTCCAGGACCAAGATCTCAACAGAACGATTCTGGAAATCCAAGCGCCCGATCACTTAGGCTTAGTCTATTCGATCGCGAAATGCGTTTTCGATCATGGCTTCGAAATCACATTCGCCCGAATCAATACCGAACGCGGAATTGGGATAGACACTCTCTACCTGGATAGCGCCGACCCAGAGAAGAAGGTCGACAATGAAACGCTCGGCACTCTCAAAAAGAAAATTCTAGAAACCATATCGAAAGAATCCCGCCCTCTCGAAAACTAGAGTGCCATCTAGAAGCCAATTTAATAAGCCCCCTAATTATCCGCCTTTCAACATCATGACCCAATGGAGACACTCCCTAAGGGCGCAATCGTATAGCCGTAGCTTCATCTGGAAAACAGCCATCGCAATATTGCTGGGAGGATTAACTCTTGGTGGATTAGCCGATATCGTTTTCAGATTTCAATCGCAGCCCTCTAGCCAAGAACTAGCTATAGACCTAGCGAATCCAGAATTTCAATACTTCAATGGTTCGCTTGGAAACAATCAGAATATCCCTCCATCGCTAATAAACTTCCTCCAAGACCCAGAACTCACAATAGAAGATGTTCTCTCAGCAACTCCATACATCGCCCCCCACTTCATAGACGGCAACAAAGACAAAATCGGACAACTCATCCGCCCGCGTTTCGACGAACAAACCACAGTTCTACTTGGCGACTACTTCCTCGCGACCTCCAACCCCAGCAATCCGAGCCGCGACCGCCTCGAGCAATCAGCCGCTGCCGACACCGCCCCACGCTACGCGAATCGACTTCTAGGCGAACTCGAACTCAATCTTCGCCGATACGCTCGAGCATACCCCTACTTTAAGAAAGAAGGCCTGTTCCCGGAAGCCGAAAAATCCCGCCAACTTGCAGTCGCTACGCTCCTTTACGGCGAACGATTCGGCGAGCTAAGCGAACTCCTAAAAGACCCAGCATACAGACCCTATAAAACCTCCGGCACTCAGCTCAAATTGGCCACTCATCAACTCGATTGGTGGAAAGTCGCCAAAATACTCCCGATCCACAGGCTCTCTAATATCGATTGGAGAATGGCCACGATCGCAATGATCGCCGCTCTCGTTTGGGCCGCTCTATTACTCCGACTTGGACAAATCGAATCCTTGAGCAGCGGCGCCGCCGCCTTTTGCTTCCTCGCATTTATCGCCGGTTGGTTCAGCACAATTCCAACAGTCTTTCTCGCCATCATTCAAGACGCTTATCTTGGCTACGAACCGGATGGCGAACTCATCCCAACAATGGCCTACTACATCGGCGGAGTCGGCCTCAGAGAAGAATTTTGCAAACTGCTCCTCTTCCTTCCATTCGCCTTCGCCCTAGGTCGAAAAGACCCCGAACTCGAATCAATGATAATCGCCAGTTTCGTAGGACTCGGCTTTGCTGCTGCGGAAAACGTTTCCTATTTCTCAAACTCATTCGCCCTCGCCGCTCCCGCTCGTTTTCTAACTGCTAATTTCTTCCATATATCTCTCACCGGTATGGGGGGACTCTTTCTCTGCCGAGCAATCCAAAAGTCCAACTACAACGACTTCCTATATATATTCGGAATTATAATCATTGTACACGGGGCCTACGACACTTTGCTTTCCCTGCCTCAATTCGAAGAAGGCTATTTCTTAGCGATGATCGTGTATATCCTCATGTCCATGTATTATTTCCGCGAGCTTAACGGAGTCACCTACCGCAACACGCCTTCCTACAGCCTTAGCTTCCTCTTCGTCTCCGGCCTCTGCCTCATTCTATCTTCGCTCATTATATTTCAGTCATCCCAAGTAGGACTGCCAAGCTCCCTCAAAATAATTATTCCGGAAACCATCGGCAGCATCATAATGATTTTCATGTTCTTTCGAGAATTCAACGAAGCCCTCGGAGAATAACCAACTCCCCAGGCTGGGCAAAGCGTCCCGCTTCGCCGCAAATTCGGCCCCATTCCCCAACGTCATCAGTATAAAACAAGTGTCCCCTGGTGGTCAAAACCACAGTCAACGGCTCCCTCGGCAATAGAACCCTCCCTAAAACCTTCCTTCTGGCATAGCCAAACCCTTATTGGCAAGCATCACAGAGACTCCTAGACTGAAGGACCTGCTCAAAAACCTTCACCGTTTCCGCAACGTATATCCATATTCATTATTACCCGGCTGGACTCTACCCCACCGAGGTGAACCGAGACCTTCGGGCCCGGCTTCTCCCTCCCCCACTTGACTCCTAACCGAAAAACAATGCTTCGGCCAAGGCCTCCTGAGGTTCGAGCAAACGAATCGCGGCAGTCATCGAATGAGTATCGCCTCCAATTCGAGCGCTGATCTGAGCCACCCCGCCTTTCAAATCAAGAGAGCATTCCACGAAACTTTCGCAATCGTAGGTAAATGAAATACATGGCGCAGCACCTTGATCGATTTTCTCGCAAATAAATTCCGTCTTAAGCTCCGAGCATTCCACTCGATCGCTACAATCGTTCAGAGCGGATTCGATCCAAACCAATAACAGTCGAGCTTCCGCATTCAAGTTCAACGGGGCCTTGATCTCCACCAGCGCCAAACCTTCAACGATCTTCTCCATCGGAAACGCGCTGAAAAACTGACCAATACATTGCCGAATCGAGAGCGTTCGCGCCGATGCAAGATCATGCAAGTTTTCCGGCTCCGGAAGCTCCAGACAATCCGCTGTATAGTTCTCGATACCTGTATCGATAATTATCCGATCCACATTCTTGAAAAACGTCTGATAGGCCGAGAGATTATCCGGCGAGTCAAAACGGTAAGGCCAATAATAGGTTGGTAAATCGCTCTCTAGAAAAATGGATATTTGATCCTCCAAAAACCGTTTCTCCTTCAATGTGTATCCGAATATGATCGCTTCGCAGCAACTCATATCGCCGTCGCTCTTCCCCAAGTAGCACTCCGAAAATATTTTACAGACGATCCCTTGCCCTATCGCATTTCCGCCCTTCGACGGACAGAGGGCAATCACTCGACACGGATAGCGACGCGAAAACGCGATCACCGAGCGAAACAAGGCCGTCGCTTCCTCGCAAGACGCATCGAATCCAAAGTGTAGAATCATGTTCATCCGAGATGCTCGAAACTCCGAAGGAGGCCGAACAGCATCCGAGGACGGAGGAGCGTCCCACATCTCGGATAGCGACACGAGAGCATCGCCTACCGGAACCTCAATGCCAGGCAGCTTTTTATAAATTTCGTTCTTTTCCGTCGCTAGGGTCTCAGCCATGGAACTATCTCTGTTTACGGTCTGCGCCACTCATGGCCATTATCCCAAAGCAAGCGATCTGCTGCCAAAGGTCCCCAGGATCCCGATACGTAGTTTTCCATACCTCGCTGACCCTCGCTCGCCCAAAAATCATGCAGCGGCGTAATCAAGCTCCAAGATGCTTCAGTCTCATCCCCTCGAATAAATAAAGTACCATCTCCTAGCATAGCGTCCAAAACAAGCCGCTCGTACGCTTCAGGCGTATTGGACCCAAATGTCGCACTGTACTTAAAATGCATCTTAACCGGTTGCGTACGCGTCTGTAAACCAGGGATCTTCGCATTCAACAAAACCGTTGATCCTTCATCGGGTTGGATTTGAAAGACCAAAGAGTTCGCTGCCAAATTGAACATTTCATTTTCGCTGAAAAGCGTCGATGGCGGACGCTTAAACTGTATAGCGATTTCAGTGACACGCCTCGGCATTCGCTTCCCCGAACGCAAATAAAACGGAACTCCCGCCCAGCGCCAGTTATTGATATCCAACCGAAGCGCCGCAAACGTTTCCGTTTCAGACTCAGCCGAAACCCCTTCCGCCTGGCGATACCCTTCGACTCGTTGCCCGTCAACCAGGCCTTCCTTGTATTGAGCACGAACCACATCGCTGCGATCGTAGTCCAAATTCAGCGGCTTGATCGCCTTGAGCAATTTGACTTTTTCGTCGCGGATCGCTTCCGGGTCAAGCGACACGGGGGGTTCCATTGCGGTAAGGGCGAGCAACTGCATTGTATGATTCTGGATCATATCGCGCGTCGCCCCGCTTTGCTCGTAATAACCGCCGCGAGTGCCAACCCCTAGAGACTCCGAAACCGTTATTTGAATATTGTCGACATACTGGCGATTCCAGAGCGGCTCGAAGATCGAATTCGCGAAACGCTGAACCAGTAAATCCTGTACCGTTTCCTTACCCAAGTAGTGGTCAATCCGATACACTTGTCGCTCCTGAAAAACTCCCTGAATCACGCGATTAAGCTGACGCGCGGACTGCAGATCCTTGCCAAATGGCTTTTCGATAACGACCTTCGTGTGATTGTCATTATCCTGGTGACGAGTTGCCAGGCAGCTAGCCCCGAGATTTTTGATGATCGGCTCGAAAACCGATGGCGGTGTAGAAACGTAAAATACGCTTTGAGTTTCGCGTCCATTGCCCTGCTCGATCGAGTCAATTTTGGTTTTCAGCGCCTTGAACGCATCAAGCTCATCATAGCCACCACTGCAGTAGTAGGTTTGGTTCGAAATACGTTCCCAGATTTCCTTGTTTAGAGGGCGACGCGAAAACTGCTCAATCGAATCAGCCGCCAATTTGCGAAACTCTTCATCTGGGATAGGCTTGCGCCCAAACCCGATCAAGGAAAAGTCAGCCGGAAGCAAGTTATCGACTGCTAGATTATAAATAGCAGGTACGAGCTTGCGGGCGCAAAGATCCCCCGAGGCTCCGAAAATCGTAATCACAGTCGGCTGAGCTCCGCGGTGCTTACTCAAGCCTTTCAGAAAAGGATGACGTGAATCTTGTGACATCTTAGTAGTGTGAATCAATTAGAAGTGTAGGAAATGACGACAAGTTGCGCCTCGCCGCTTAGCTTGTAAAGCCGATTGAAAGCCCTAGCAGCCCTGCACTACGAGAAGGCTCAAGCCAACTAGGTCGAGGCTGATCTCAAAGGGGCCATAACGAATACCCTCAACTTTCCACAGCCGCCTAGTTCCCCCGTCCCGCCGACTTGCTGAAAAGCATCGTGTTTTCAAAATGCCGTGCCGCCAAAATCTCGCCTTGCTCGTGCTCAACTTCGACCACATCGAGACGATAAGTCGCTGGTCGCTGCTTCAATTTTGCCACGTACGCCCGACAAACCCGCTTTAGAGCCTCGCGCTTCCGCTTGTCGATCGAATCAAACCCACCCACCAAAGCGCTCCTCGATCGAGTCCGGGTCTCTACAAACACCAAAGCCTCTCCGTCGTAACACACCAGGTCTATCTCGTCTTTGCCCGCCCGCCAATTCCGAGCGATGACTCGATAACCCTTGGCTTTCAACAAACGTTCGCCCTCCTTCTCGCCCAAACGCCCGATCACCGCACGCTTCGATTCAGTCTTCGAACGTTTCAGCCAAGATAAAAACATCAACTACAGTCGCCCAGCAACCCGCACGATAATGATCGATCCCGCCACCAAAGGCGTTCACCCAAAGAGATAGAATCAGTTCCCACTAACCTTAAACACAGCCGACCTCCCCAAATCGATCAAGGCTTTAAAGCTCAAGGTCGGGTTCTATCGCCAATGACACTTCGTCTTGCAGGTCTACGTAGATTGCTCGGATATATAAATTGAAACATCCAAGTCCAAAGGACTCGAACCACTCTCAACCGTAGCTATGGGAAGGACTAACATTTTCACAAACCGAACAGAAGACAGAGCAGAGCATTCCGCGGAGCGCATCGGCGTCAACTTAAAGATTGATAAACCTAAATGTCGCGCAGCGATACCTGTGAGCTCGGAGAGCTCCTTGACCAATGGCTTTTTTGTCAAGGTTCGCTTTCGGAACATAGGTCGATCACCCGTATTCTTTGCGATACGCCGAGACACGTCGATCGAGTTAGGTTTTCGGAGATCAACAACGTTCTCTCGCTGCGCTCAGCAAGATCGATGGCAAGTCTCCCGAACCCCATTTCATTGAAAAACGTCACCGCTTCCCCAGGATGCCTGTGACCACTTAAGGTTTTGCGCGTTTGGAACCAAGAAAAGGAAAAATAGATAAAGCATCGCGATTCATCGGCCTTTTTACTTGAAGTGACGCCTATGCGATCTGCCGCACAAATAACTCCCAAGGCCTAACATCATCAGCCCAAATCAAAGTCCTCAGGGGATTCATTCTATCCTCCACCTTCGGATTTCACCCGCCCAATCTCAACTACTGTTCGCTCTGAACCGCATTGAACTCCTCCGCGAAAAGGCGCAGTAAACGATCGATCGCCTGCATCACCGCTTCCGGGCGATTGGCGATCCCCAATGATTCGCGATTCCACGTGCTCACCGCCATCGTCACAATACTCTCCATCGGTCGTTCCAACTGAGCTCGCTCGCGCAGCTCCAATGATATGGAATAAATATGACTCGGACCCTGCGCCTGAGCGATATTCACGGCCAACTCTAAAAAAGGATCTCCCGGCGACACTTTGCTTTCGGTATCCGTCAACACGCGCACGTTCATCTCCTTCATCTTCTGTAATGCGTGCTGCTTCAGCGTTTCCGCATCGAACTCAAACACCTTCGACCTCATCACTATCGGCCGCACTTTCAAACCCACCCCAACCAATTCCTTTAGAAGGCTAGATTCGTAATCCGCCCGAACGCTCAAACCCGCAACGCACGCCAACAAAACAACGATCTTAAAGTATTTCATGATATCTATACTATTCGACCGAGACCGTTCCACATTAAGCCCCTATTGCGAACCGAACCCCCAAACCCTCACGCACCAGCTTTCCTAACAACAGATCCCTCTCCCCCAAACCTTCATACTGGCGCAGCCAGATCCTCAATACCCGCTCCAGCGAGACTCCTAGCAACTCCCCAGGATTGATGACTAACCCCGTCCCAAGTCCTCCCCAGACCCTCTACCCAATACATACCAGTAGCCACGCGAGGAACGCCCAAAATCTCAAAATGAGCATCACCCTCAATGACTTTAGTTGACGCATAACCGCTACCCAGCCCCAATAGCCCCGATCAAACCAAGCTCCTAAAACACTGTCTTAATACCCGAATATGGAAATCGATGCGAAACAGCGACTGGTCAAACTCAGCGTGGGCGAGTTCGCACGTTTCTCACCCTACAGCCAGCGCACCGCATCCGCAGGCTTCGGAAATTGGCGAGCCCAAGTCGGCCAGCAATGGCATCAGGAAATACAGAAAAACGCCCTCGCAGAAGGCTTCGTAAACGAACTCTCCATCAGCGGCGACCTCCTCTGGAACGGCTGGACCCTTAGCCTCTCCGGGCGCATCGATCAAATCGGCGACTCCACCGACCGCATCCAAATCCGCGAAATCAAAACCATCGCCACGCTCCTCCCTATCGATCCCCTCGAAACCGCCGCCCTTTACAAAAGCTACTGCCTCCAACTCCTAGCCTACCGCGAGCTTCTGATCCGCGAACGAAACGTGCCCGTCGAACAAATCGATCTCGACCTCCTTCTAGTCGAAATTTCCTCAGGCATCACCCAAAACATCCGTCTCGACGGCGACCAATACGATTCCCTCATCGTCGACCAACTCGATCGCTTGGCCAGCTACCTCGACCAAAAAAGCGCCCGACTCGCCCGACTGCGTGCACTCCAATTCAAACCCGCCTACGAAACGCCCCGCCCTGGCCAGGAAACCATCCAGACCGACTTAAAAAACGCCTTCGAAACCTTCCCCGTCGTTTTCCTCGAAGCACCCACCGGCTACGGCAAAACCGGCGTCGCCTGGGAAATCGCCCTCCAACGACTCGCCACCGGACAAGTCGACCGGATCATCTACCTAACCAGCAAAGGCACTGGACAACTCGAAGCCACCGATCGCCTCAAAGCCCTCCTCGGCAACCACTCCTCCGCATCCTACTGGCAGATACGCAACAAAGCCGAACACTGCGTCAATACCGAGTTCCGCTGCTCCCCACGCTCCTGCCAGTACATCAGCAAGCTCGACCAAAAATGGACCAGCTCCGCCCTCGACCGGCACATTCTCTTCACCACCCAACCCATCCCCATCGAACAGCTCAAAGAAGAAAGCGCCGCCGCCGGCATCTGCCCCTACGAAACCATGCGAACCGCCCTCGGTCATCGCGACATCTGGATTGGCGACTACAACTACCTCTTCTCATCCAACAGCGCCGGACTCCTAGCCGAGCAAAGCGACTTCGACCCGAGCCGTACCTTCCTCATCGTCGACGAAGCACACAACCTCCCCTCCCGAGTCGAGTCCAACCAAAGCAAAGAACTCGACGCCCTATCCCTAAACGCCCTCCTCGAAGAGCTCTCCGAAATCGGCGCAAGTAGACGTATTCGAAATTCCATTTCAGCCCTCGT